>NZ_JADOUR010000004.1:0-288039 GCF_015751665.1 Arthrobacter sp. CAN_A1
GCAGCGTTCATGTACCGGATGGCGGGGAGCCCCTCCTACACCGCACCGGCCAGGTCACCCTTCGGGGACGTTTCCACCAACAACCAGTTCTACAAGGAAATCTCCTGGTTGGCCTCCACCGGAATCAGTACCGGCTACCCTGATGGCACCTACCGTCCGCTGGGATCAGTGAATCGGGATGCGATGGCAGCGTTCATGTACCGGATGGCGGGGAGCCCCTCCTACACCGCACCGGCCAGGTCACCCTTCGGGGACGTTTCCACCAACAACCAGTTCTACAAAGAAATCTCCTGGTTGGCCTCCACCGGAATCAGTACCGGCTACCCTGATGGCACCTACCGTCCGCTGACGCTTGTGAAACGGGATGCGATGGCAGCATTCATGTACCGGTACTCCACCAGATTCCAGTAAGTTTCAGCACGGTTTGAAAACTGCATCACCAGGAAAGCCCCGCGGTTCACCCCGCGGCGCGTTCCTGTGCTCGATGGCGGTCGGAGATCCGCGTCTGATCCGCCCGTGCCCGTAGAGTGGACCCACCGATTGCATCACTTTCTGGGGGGGAACAAATGGCTGCATCATCGACTTCGGCACGAGCTGTGCCCGACCCGCCGCTTTGGTTGCCGCATTACGGCGCATCACCGAAAGTCGCAGTGGAGCGCTTCGTCAGAAAGTATGCAACGACATCCGGGCGTGCCAGTCGTAGCGAATTTTGGTGGTGGGTTCTCGTCTCGGGAGTCGTCTGCAGTCTTCTGAACATTCTGATGACCTCTGGCGGACGTGTTTATCCATCGATCGGGCATCTCACTGCCGAACCAGTTGTAGCCATCGGGTATGCGCTGTTCCTGCTCTGGATAGTGGCCACAGCTATTCCAAGCATTGCACTGGGCATCCGTCGACTTCACGACACCAACGAAAGTGGGTGGCTACTCTTGACGATCGCAATACCGGTCGTTGGTCAGCTAGTGCTGCTCTTCCTGCTGATCCTCGGCCCGAACGCGGAAGGTCGTCGGTACGATGAGCAACCTTTAGGCCTGGGCGTCACCCGCCCTTAAGCTGCAACGCTCTACCCTTACTGCCAACGTCAATGTTGGCCATGATGTTTACCAGGCGTCGACTTCGCCGGCACCGGCAGGGGATCCGCGGGTCGCGTGGTCGAAAAGAGTCCGGGTAGTTCTGGGCATAAAAAAACCCCGGCGAACCGGGGTTTTCTCATTGTGCGCGGAGGGGGACTTGAACCCCCACCCTCGTTAAAGGACTAGCACCTCAAGCTAGCGCGTCTGCCATTCCGCCACCCGCGCAGGTGATGTTTTCCGTAGCTCTAAACCTCGGAAGCAGCGAAAAAAACTCTAACACGATGAAGGCCCAAGAGTTTAATCCGCCGTTCTCAGCGGCAGGAGAACCGCCAGGAACCGGCACCACAGTGGTTAGGCTGGTGGAACAGACCATTTGGCTCAGGAGGCCCACACGATGACCATCAAGCCCGAAGACGAAGTTGTCCGCATCTGCCAGGAACTGATCCGCATTGACACATCCAACTATGGCGACAATGTGGGCCCAGGTGAGCGAGCGGCGGCCGAGTACACGGCGGGCCTGATGGACGAAGTTGGCCTAGGGTCACAAATCTTCGAGTCGGAACCGGGCCGCGCCTCGGTGATCGCCAGGATGCCGGGCTCGGATCCGTCACTACCGGCCCTGGTGGTCCACGGGCATCTGGACGTCGTCCCCGCCCAGAAAGAGGACTGGACTGTTGACCCGTTCAGCGGTGAGGAGAAGGACGGCCTGATCTGGGGCCGCGGCGCCGTCGACATGAAGGACATGGATGCCATGATTCTTTCGGTCCTCCGCAGCATGCAGCGCGACAAGATCCAGCCCAAACGCGACCTGATTTTCGGGTTCTTCGCTGACGAGGAGGCCGGCGGCACATACGGCGCATCCTGGCTGGTCGATACCCAGCCCGGCCTGTTCGAGGGAGCCACCGAAGCGATCTCCGAAGTCGGCGGTTTCTCAGCGACCATCGGTGGCCAGCGCACCTACCTGCTGCAGACCGCCGAGAAGGGCATCTCCTGGCTCCGTCTGGTGGCCCACGGCCGCGCCGGCCACGGCTCGCAGATCAACACCGACAACGCCGTCACCCGCCTCGCACGCGCCGTCACCAGGGTGGGGGAGTACCAATGGCCGATCGAGCTCACCCCCACCACCCGCCAGTTCCTCGATGGTGTGACCGAACTCACCGGCGTCGAATTCGATCCGGACAACCCCGAGACGCTCCTCGCCGAGCTCGGCACCGTGGCCCGTTTCGTCGGGGCCACCCTGCAGAACACCTCCAACCCGACGGTGCTCAAGAGCGGGTACAAGCACAACGTCATCCCCGGCACCGCCGAAGCGCTGATCGACGTCCGCACCCTCCCCGGCCAGGAGGAGCAGGTCCTTGCCACCATCAAGGAACTCGTGGGCGACGGCGTCGACGTCACCTACGACCACAAGGACGTCTCCCTGGAGGTGCCGTTCGCCGGTAACCTGGTCGATTCGATGATCGATGCCCTCCACAGCCAGGATCCGGGGGCGAAGGTCCTGCCGTACACGCTCTCGGGAGGCACCGACAACAAGTCGCTGAGCCGGCTCGGCATCACCGGGTATGGCTTCGCCCCGCTCCAGCTGCCCGACGAGTTGGACTTCACCGGTATGTTCCACGGCGTCGACGAGCGGGTCCCCACCGAATCGCTCAAGTTCGGCTCCCGCGTCCTGCACCGTCTGCTCACCACCTACTAGGCGGTATCACAGTGCCCACCCCCGAGGACATCCTCCCCGACAGCCTGCTCGACACATTCCGCGAACGCGCCGCCAGCTACGACGCGCGGAACGAGTTCTTCCATGAGGATCTGGTGGATCTCCGGGACAGGGGGTATCTGGCGCTGATGACCCCGGAAAGCGACGGCGGCAGCGGGTTGGGCATCGAGGCGGTGGCGGCGTGCCAGCGGCGGCTGGCAACGGCCGCGCCCGCCACGGCGCTGGCGATCAACATGCACCTGGTGTGGACCGGCGTCGCCCTGCTGCTGCAGCGCCAGGGGGATCACTCGCTGGCGTACGTGCTGCGGGAAGCGGCCCAGGGGGAGTTGTACGCGTTCGGACTGTCAGAGCCGGGCAACGACGCGGTCCTGTTCGATTCCCTCACCACCGCCACGGCACAGGCTGGCGGCGGGTATGTCTTCGCCGGCACCAAGATCTTCACGAGCCTGGCTCCCGCCTGGACCCGCCTCGGCGTGTTCGGCAAAGCCACGGCACCGGACGGGACGGAGGAGTTGGTGCATGGCTTCGTCACCCGGGGGACCGCCGGGATCCACACGGTCGAGGACTGGGACACCCTCGGCATGCGGGCCAGTCAGTCGCACACCACCCGGCTCGACGGCGTCGCAGTGCCGGCCGAAAGGATCTTCAGGCACCTGCCTGTGGGCCCCAACGCGGACCCGCTGGTGTTCGCAGTCTTCGGGGTGTTCGAAACGCTCGTGTCGGCCGTGTACACGGGGATCGGGGACAGGTCACTCGACCTCGCCGTCGCATCGGCGGGGGAGCGAACCACCGGCCGGGACGCGGTACCGCTCTCGCAGACGCCCGAAGCCCGCTGGCAGGTGGCCGACGCCGCGATGGCCATGGATTCCCTCGACGCCCAGCTGCGGTCGATAGCCAGGGATCTTGATAACCGGGTGCACCACGGCAGCCGCTGGTTCGCGAAGCTGGTGGCCCTCAAGCTCCGGGCCACGACGGTGGCGCGCAACGTGAACGATGTGGCCCTGCATCTGGCAGGAGGCCGCGGCTACCATGCGACCAGCGAAATTGGCCGGCTGCACCGGGACGTCCTCGCAGGGCAATATCATCCGTCGTCCAGCGAGTCGGCTCACCGGACGGTGGCAGCGGCCTGGCTGGGTCCGCTGACGGAGGACTAGCTTCGGCCGGTCAGGCGGTCCGCTCCACCCGGAGAACCTTGCGTCGCATCCAGTACCGCCGGCCGCCGCCGATATAGATGCAGCTGCGTTCCAGTTCCCACTTGCCGTATTCGGCGTGCTCAGTCAGCGCCTGACGCGCCGCACTGACCGGTTCGCCGGCGTTAACGGTCAGGACCAGGTACTCGTACCGGCGTTCGACGTCGCGCTTCGGCGCCGTCGCGCTCATAAAATGTTCTCGCATTTCCCTCCAATTTTGATCACTTTACCGATAACGTCTACCCATGAGTATTGATCCGCGTGTCGCGCTCCAAACCCTGGTTTCAGCGCTTGAAGAGCATCTGAACGCGGCGGCCTCCCGGCGTGGTGACGAGGATCCGGCTGTCGAGGCCGCCTACCTGGCCATCGCCGATGCGTTCGATACCTATGAGGAGGTCCTCTACGACGCCCACGGAGAGGTGACGCCGCTGGTCATTTACGAGGACGGCGACGACGAGGACGAGTCCTAGGGCTGGGCTGACACCTCGTCGAGCACAGAGGATATTTGCGCCGGCAACGGATCCTGTGCTGCTGACAGCACATCCTTGAGCTGGTGACCCGTCCTGGCGCCGGTCATCGCCGCCGCAACCGTCGGGCGGTGCAGCACCCAGCGTAGGGCGACCTCCAGCGGGGCGAGATCCAGGCCCCTCGCTGCGGTGACCAGGGCTTCGGTAATCCGGTGCGGGCGACCCGAGAGGTACGGCTCCACATAGGGAGCCCACAAGTCGGAGGCCGCGCGGGAGTCCGACGGGGTCTGACCCCGGTACTTCCCGGTCAGCACGCCGCGACCGAGCGGCGCCCAGGCCACCAGGCCCACGCCAAGAGCGGCAGCGGCCGGCGTCGCCTCGCGTTCGACGGTCCGGTTCAGCAAGGAGTATTCAGCCTCGTGAGCAACAAGGGGGAAGCCTGCCGTCGCCGACGCCAGCGCGAGTTCCCAGCCGGCGTGATTGGACACCCCCACGTAACGGGCCCGACCGGTCCGGTAGGCGAGTTCCAGCGCTCCAAGGGTCTCCTCCAGGGGAACAGCGGCGTGCCGGGCCGGCGCCAGCCACAGGTCAACGTAGTCGGTACCGAGGCGGGCCAGCGACGCGTCGAGGGAGTCGAGCAAGCCCTTCCGGGACCCGTCAGCACGGCGTACCCCGGCGTGCTGGCGCGCCGACCCGCCCTGCACGGCGAGGACCAGCTCGGAGCGGGCAACGGTGTCGCCGATAAGATCGCCCAGCATCGCCTCCGCCCGGCCCTCCGAGTATTGCGCGGCTGTACCCACCAGGGTGCCGCCCGCCTCGGTGAACAGGCGTAGCTGTTCCCGGGCGGTTTCCTCATCCGCGTCCTGACCCCAGGTCATAGTGCCCAATCCCACACGGGATACTGTCAGACCGCTGCTGCCCACGTTTTGCCACTGCATACGGTAAGCCTAAAGCCTGTGGCGGGCCGCCTGCCTCCCCGTGCCTGGCAGGTACGTGCTCTAGGGTCTTAGATGTGAATTGGATCGAAGCTGCCATCCTGGGCCTGGTGCAGGGCCTGACGGAATTCCTGCCCATCTCCTCCAGCGCCCACCTGAGGATCGTCGGCGAGTTCCTGCCGAACGCACAGGACCCGGGCGCCGCGTTTACTGCCATCACCCAGCTCGGCACCGAAACCGCTGTGGTCGTCTTCTTCTGGCGTGACATTGTCAGAATCATCACGGCCTGGTCCAAATCGCTCGTCGGCAAGGTACCGACCAATGACCCGGACGTGAAAATGGGCTGGCTCGTCATCCTCGGCAGCCTCCCCATCGGGATCCTGGGACTGCTCTTCCAGGACCAGATCGAGAGCACTTTGCGCAGCATGTGGCTGACAGCAACCATGCTGGTGGTCTTCGGCCTGATCCTGGCGGTGGCCGACACCGTCGGCAAACAGGACCGGTCACTCGACCAATTGACCTACCGCCACGGCATTTTTTACGGCTTCGCCCAGGCGCTGGCGCTCATCCCGGGTGTCTCACGATCCGGCGGCACCATTACCGCGGGCCTGTTCATGGGCTACAACCGGGAAGCCGCGGCCCGCTACTCCTTCCTGCTCGCCATTCCGGCGGTATTCGCCAGCGGCCTCTTCCAGCTGGTCAAGAGCTTCGACGAGCCGGGCCCCTATGGTCTGGGAGAGACCGCGCTGGCAACCGGGATTGCCTTCGTGGTGGGATTTGTGATCATTGGATGGTTCCTGAAGTTCGTCTCGACCCGCAGCTACGGCCTGTTTGTCTGGTACCGGATCCTGCTGGGACTGGCCCTGTTCCTGCTCCTCGGATTCGGCGTCATCAACCCCTGATCTTCTCTGCCGCAGGCGCGGCACTGCCCCCGGGCTGGTCGGGCTGCTGCCCCAAAGAACGTATTGTAGAAGACGTGATTGCGTGGAACTCTCGACCTATTCCTGTCCTGCCCGGCGAAAGCGCCGACATCGGGCTGTACGACACCAAACAGCAGCAGCACGTCGCCCTGCCGACCGATGCCCGGCACGGCCTCTACGTCTGCGGCATCACGCCGTACGACGCCACCCATATGGGCCACGCCGCGACCTACGTCGCGTTCGATCTCCTGAACCGACTCTGGCGCGACTCGGGCGCCGTCGTGAATTATGTCCAGAACGTTACCGACATTGACGACCCCCTCCTCGAACGGGCTGCCGCGACTGGGGTCGAGTGGACCGACCTCGCCACGCAGCAGACCGACCTGTTCCGCGAGGACATGTACGAACTGAACGTGATCCCGCCGGACCATTATATTGGCGCCGTCGAATCGATTGAGTGGATCGTGCCGGTGATCGAGTCCCTGCTGGAGCGGGGGATCGCGTACCCGGTTCCGGGCAATGGATCGGAGCCCGACGGCGACATCTACTTCTCGGTGGACGCCGCGTCAGCTGCACTGTCCGGCCCCGACGCCTGGTTCCTCGGCGCCGTCTCCCACCTGGACCAGGGCGACATGACCAGTCTGTTCGCCGAACGCGGCGGCGACCCGGCCCGACCAGGGAAAAAGCACCCCATGGACCCGCTGCTCTGGCGCGTCGCACGGGCCGGTGAACCGGACTGGGATGGGAACACCCTGGGCCGGGGCCGTCCCGGCTGGCACATCGAATGCGCCGTCATTGCCCAACACTTTCTCGATCTGCCGTTCACCGTGCAGGCCGGCGGCTCGGATCTGGTGTTCCCACACCACGAGATGAGCGCGGCCCACGCCGAAGCGGCAACCGGGACCCCGCTGGCACGGCATTACTCCCATGCTGGCATGGTGGGCCTGGATGGCGAGAAGATGAGCAAGTCCCGCGGTAACCTCGTCCTGGTGTCGACGTTACGCCGCGACGGCGTCGATCCGGCAGCGATCCGGTTGGCCATCCTGAACCACCACTATCGCTCCGACTGGTCCTGGACCGACAAGGTGATCCCCCGCGCACAGGATCAGCTCGCCAGCTGGCGGCTGGCCCTGGGCTCCGCCACAGAGGAAGCGGCTGCCACGCTCACCGCTGAATTACGGGCAGCACTCGCCAACGACCTCGACGCACCGTCCGCGGTGACCGCCGTCGACCGCTGGGCCGCCGACGCACCCACCACGGGGGGCACCACCAGTGGCGCCGACGGCGTGGTGGACGCTCTGGACGCCCTGCTCGGCATCAACTTGACGAGGTAGGCCAGCCGCCGTCCCACCAGTGCCGGTGAGGCGTCAGTCCTTGCGGCGCTTCTTGAGGTACCGCTCGAATTCCCTGGCGATTGATTCGCCGCTTGCTTCGGGCAGTTCAGCGGTGTCCTTGGCCTCTTCAAGCTGCCGCACGTAGGCGGCCACTTCGGGATCCTCAATAGCGAGTTCGTCGACACCGCGCTCCCACGCCTCTGACTCTTCGACCAGGAGGTGGGTGTCCACTGAGAGGTGGAGCATCTCCTCCAGCCGGTTCAGCAGAGCGAGCTGCGCCTTGGGAGACGGGGACTGGCCCACATAGTGCGGCACGGCTGCCCACAGGGACAGCGTCGGGATGTCGGCCAGCAAACCCACCTCGCTCAGCACCCCGACAATGCCGATCGGCCCCTCATAGGTGGACGGCTCAATGTCGAGATTTTCCCGCACCAGCTCATCATCCGAGGTGACAGTGACGGGGATGGGCCGGGTGTGCGGTACGTCGGCTAGCAGGGCACCGACCAGGATGATGCAGTCGACGTTGAGCTCCTTGGCTGAAGCAATCAGTTCCGCCGTGTAGGCACGCCATTTATAGGACGGTTCAACACCGTGCACCAGGATAATGTCCACGTTGGTGTCCGGCACTGATGCCTTGCTGATCCGGGTGGTGGGCCATTTGATCTTGCGCTGGCCGGTGGCGTCGCGGGTCACCACGGGGCGGGTGAACTGGAAGTCGTAGAATTCATCGGCGTCGATGGTCGCCACTTTTTCGCTGCCCCAGTAACGCCCCAGGAACTTCAGGGCGTCGCTGGCCGCCTCGCCGGCGTCGTTCCAGCCCTCGAACGCGGCAAGCAAGATGGTCACCCGACGTTCGGGCGCATCACTATCCTGGAAAAGGCCACGGATTCCGGGCTGGACGCTCTCATCAAAGGTACTCACCACTTCACCCTAAACCTCCCCGCCAACTGTGGGCAGCTATTGCCCACCGCTTCGCGCAGAGCCAAAGCAGCCACGGGCGTGGCTGCCCTCCCCGTAGACTGGGGCCATGGCTATTTTCGATCCCAGTTCAGCTGCGCCACGTTCCGGACAGGCACCCAGTGCCGACCCCGGGGGACTGCAGGCGGTTCTCTGGGATATGGACGGCACGATTGTCGATACCGAACCGTACTGGATCCAGGCGGAAAAGGATCTGGTAGCCCGGCATGGTGGCAGCTGGTCAACCGCCGACGCCGAAGCTTTGGTGGGCCAGGCACTCTCCTTCTCGGCCGGTGTTCTGCAGCGGGCCGGCGTCGACCTGCCCATCCGCGACATCATCGATCACCTGACCACAGCGGTGCAGACCCGCGTCGCCGAAACCGCCCCCTGGCGGCCCGGTGCCCGCGAGCTGCTCGCGGACCTCAAGGCGCAGGGCATTCCCTGCGCGATGGTCACCATGTCCGAGCAACCGCTGGCTGCCGAAGTGGTGCGCCAACTGCCGCCGGGCACGTTTGACCTGCTGGTCACTGGCGATATGGTCCAGCGGGGGAAGCCCGACCCGGAGGCCTACCAGGTGGCGTTCGACGCCCTGGGTGGGGCGTCCGGCAGCCTGACCAAAGACCGGGTCGTGGCGATTGAGGATTCATTGCCCGGTGCCACCTCGGCGGAGTCCGCCGGACTGGTCACCCTGGCAGTGCCGCATATGATGGCCCTGCCCACCGATCGGGGCTGGTTCCAGTGGTCCACCCTTGAGCACCGATCGGTGGCAGACCTGAACCGGCTGGTCCACGATCACCGCCCGGTCCCGGCCGAACAGGCAGCACGGTGACCACCCCCGAAGCCGGGGGCCTGCGCCGGCGCGAGGGAATCTCGCTGGGCCGGCTCCTGGGGATCCCCATCGTCCTGGCCTGGTCCTGGTTTCTCATCGCCGGGTTCGTGGTGGTGGTGTTCGGTCCGCAGGTAGCCCGCGCTTTTCCTGGGATCGGGGCCGGCGCCTATGGGGTTGCCCTCGGCTACGCCCTCCTGCTGGCGGCGTCAGTACTGGTCCACGAACTCGCCCACGCCCTCTCGGCACGCCGCTTCGGGTGGCCGACGGCCCGCATTGTCCTGAATCTCTGGGGCGGGCACACCCAGTTCGAGAACTTCAATGCCAGCCCCGGCCGCTCCCTGGTGGTGGCGTTGGCCGGTCCCGCAGCGAACTTCCTGCTCGCGCTGGGCGGCTGGCTGGCCGTCCCTCTCTTCGAACCCCAGTCGGTGGGACGGCTCCTCGCCGACATCTTTATCTGGGCGAACCTTCTGGTCGCCGTGTTCAATGTGCTGCCGGGCCTTCCGCTCGACGGCGGGCGGATCGTCGAATCCGCCGTGTGGAAAGCCACCGGCAACCAGGACAAAGGCACCGTGGCGGCTGGCTGGGCGGGCCGCATCATCGTGATTCTTCTCGTGGTGGCGGTGCTCGGTGTGCCCCTGCTGGCCGGAGGAACCCCTGACCTGACTGTAGTCATTCTTGCCGCGGTGATGGGCGCATTCCTGTGGATGGGGGCGACAGCAGCCATCCAGAACGCCCGGATGCGGTTGCGGCTCCCCGAGGTCAGCGCCGGTCGGCTGAAACAACCGGCACTGAGCATTGCTGCGGGGACCACTGTTCAAATGGTCAGGAGGCTCGTCCGGGACAATCCGGGCGCCGCGATTGTCCTCACCGGCCCGGGAGGTCTCCCCGAAGCCGTAGTGGACTCCGGGGCGCTGCTCAGTGTTCCCGACGACGCCGCCGAGCAGACCCTGATCAACGCTGTAGCCCGTGCACTGTCACCGGGCGCCTACGTCCTGGAGTCAGCCGAAGGCCAGGAACTGGTCCAGTTCCTGGCTAAACTACCCGGCAGCGAATACGCGGTGATCGACCGGCTCGGCCGGGTCACCGGGCTCCTGCACCAGTCGACAGTCATCTCGGCCATCACCGGCAAACCCGGCCCCACCCTGTAACCTCACCACCCGTCTCACCGCCCCACGAGCTAAGGATTTCCCTGATGAACACCCCCGGAACCACCCCCGCGGAACACCCTCCCCACGGTGCCGCCGTCCGCCGGGGTCCGTTCCGCGCTGGTGAACGCGTGCAGCTGACCGACGAAAAGGGGCGCATGAATACCATCACGCTGACCCCCGGCGGAGCCTTCCACACGCACAAGGGTTTCCTCCTGCACGACGGACTTATCGGAGCACTGGAAGGTTCAGTCCTCACCAACACCAGTGGACAGCTGTACCAGGCACTCCGCCCGCTCCTGTCCGACTTTGTGCTGTCCATGCCCCGTGGCGCGGCAGTGGTCTATCCCAAAGACGCCGGCCAGATCATCACCATGGCGGATATCTACCCGGGCGCCCGGGTTGTGGAGGCGGGGGTGGGCTCCGGTGCCCTGTCCATTTCCCTGCTACGGGCCGTGGGGGATGCAGGCTACCTGCACTCGTTCGAGCGTCGCGCCGAGTTCGCCGATATTGCCCAGGGGAACGTCGAGACCATCTTCGGCGGTCCGCACCCGGCGTGGAAGATCACCCTGGGCGATTTCCAGGAGCAGGTGGTCCAGGAGGAAGAGCCGGGCAGCGTGGACCGGGTGGTCCTGGACATGCTGGCACCCTGGGAGTGCCTCGACGCCGTCGCCACGGTACTCGCGCCCGGCGGCGTGTGGATCAACTACGTCGCGACCGTGACCCAGCTGTCACGGACCGCCGAAGCCATTCGGGCTGACGGCCGTTTCACGGAACCCGATGCCTGGGAGTCGATGGTGCGCGGCTGGCACCTTGAGGGCCTGGCCGTCCGCCCGGATCACCGCATGGTGGCCCACACCGGCTTCCTCCTCATCACGCGACGGCTGGCGCACGGGGTCACGGGCCTGTCACCCAAGCGGCGCCCGTCCAAGACCGATTTCAGCGCAGAGGACCTCAACGCCTGGACCCCCCAGGCGGTGGGCGAGCGTGAAGTATCGGATAAGCGGTTGCGACGCGTGGCACGAGATGCCAGTTCCACCATCCAGCGCGGCGCCTTGCCCGCCGAAGAGGCGCAGGCCCGACGCGACCAGCTCGCTGACGCCGCCCAGGACCCTATCCAGGATGCCGGGGAACGCTGAGTTGTGGGGTCGCCGGGCAGGTTCATCCCCCCGGGGGCCAGCCTGACTATCAGGAATTACGCGGCCCACTGCGCTATGGTCGAATGAGAGCACTAATCGAGCACTGAAGGTGGGCGATACGCATGGCTGACTTCGAGAACGTAAACCCTCCAGATTTGTCCGCGGCCGTCCCGCAGGAGGCCGCAGCTGGCGCGGGCCAGCTGGCCGCAACGCAACGGCAACTGAACATCCTGCGGGACCGCATGCGCAACATTGACCGGCAGCTGTCCTCGGCCGCCCAGAACAACACCAAACTGGTGGCAGCGCTGGAAACCGCGCGGGCCGAAATTGTCCGTCTCAAGGGTGCGCTGGAGAATGAGGGTGCCACCCCCTTCAGCTTCGGCACGATCATTGCCCTCAACGTCCAGAGACCCGCAGACCAGGGCACGACTGCGTCGGGCACCGCCCAGGACAGCGCGGACATCCTGCAGTCCGGCAGGAAACTGCGGGTGGCGATCAGCCCGTTGGTCAAGGTGGGGCAGCTGATGCCCGGCCAGGAGGTCCTCCTCAACGAATCCCTGACCATTGTGGCGGGGCTGGCCTTCGAACGCGCCGGAGAACTGGTGACCGTCAAGGAGCTGCTGGGCTCCGACCGTGCCCTGGTGATCGGACGGGCCGACGAGGAACGCGTTGTCAGGCTCAATGGGCCCCTCCAGTCGGAGCGGATCCGGGTCGGTGACGCCCTGTCGGTCGACAATAGGTCCGGCTACGCGCTGGAGAAGATCCCCCGCAGCGAGGTGGAGAATCTTGTCCTTGAGGAAGTACCCGATATTGCCTACGAGGATATCGGTGGGCTGGGTCCGCAGATTGAGCAGATCCGGGACGCCGTCGAGCTGCCGTTCCTGCACCCGGACCTGTACCGGGAACACGGGCTCAAGGCGCCCAAGGGCATTCTGCTGTACGGCCCTCCGGGCTGTGGCAAGACCCTGATTGCCAAAGCGGTGGCCAACTCGCTTGCCGCCCGCGCCATCGAACGGACCGGATCCACCGAAACCCGCAGCTACTTCCTGAACATCAAGGGACCCGAACTGCTGGACAAATACGTCGGGGAGACCGAACGCCACATCCGGCTGATCTTCGCCCGGGCCCGCGAAAAGGCTTCGGACGGCAGCCCTGTTGTGGTCTTCTTCGACGAGATGGACTCCCTGTTCAGGACGCGGGGCACCGGGGTGTCATCCGATGTGGAGACCACCATTGTTCCGCAGCTGCTCAGCGAGATCGACGGCGTCGAAAAGCTGGAGAACGTGATTGTGATTGGCGCTTCCAACCGGGAAGACATGATCGATCCGGCCATCCTCCGGCCGGGTCGCCTGGACGTCAAAATCAAGATCCACCGTCCCGACGCTGAGGGCGCAGCCGAGATTTTCGGGAAGTACATCACCGAGAACCTGCCCCTCCATGAGGATGATCTGGGGGAGCACGGCGGCAACCGTTCAGCCACTGTGCAGGGCATCATCCGGCGCACCGTCGAGAAAATGTACTCGACCGCGAAATCCAACGAGTATCTTGAGGTCACCTACGCTAACGGCGACACGGAGATGCTGTACTTCAAGGACTTCAATTCCGGCGCGGTCATCCAGAACGTGGTGGACCGGGCCAAAAAGTACGCTATCAAGGACCTGCTGCTGGATGGTCAGAAGGGCCTGAGGATTGAGCATTTCCTCCGCGCCGTCGTCGACGAGTTCCGTGAGCATGAGGACCTGCCCAACACCACCAACCCCGACGACTGGGCGCGGATCTCCGGCAAGAAGGGGGAACGGATCACCTATATCCGGACCATCGTGCAGGGCAAAGCCGGCCAGGAGCCGGGGAAGACCATTGAAACCACTGCCAATACCGGACAGTATCTGTGACACCAGCAGGGCCAACCACCGATGCTTCAGTCCTCGATCCTGAACGGTTCTCCGCCCACCGTGTGATGGGCACCGAAACCGAGTACGGCATCATCGCCCCGTCGATCCCCGACGCCAACGCGACCGTACTGTCCTCCCAGGTGGTCAACGCCTACGCGGCGACGCTCCGGGAGGGGCTGGGGAATCTCGCCGGCACCCGCTGGGACTACACGGATGAGGCTCCGCTGGCCGACGCCCGCGGCTGGCATCAGGCCCGGCACGCGGCCGACCCGTCCCAGCTGACCGACTCTCCGCCTGTGCTCACCGCCGAGCAGATCGCCCTGCTGGATGCCGGCCTGGACGACGCCGGCCCCCTGGATCAGGCGGTCCTGATGAACCTGGTCCTGAATAACGGGGCCCGGCTGTACGTCGATCATGCCCACCCCGAATATTCATCACCGGAAGTGACCAACCCACGCGACGCTGTGCTGTGGGACCGTGCCGGCGACGCCGTCGCCCTGGCGGCCATGCGCCGGATCGCCGCGACCCCCGGCTTCGCACCGGTCCACCTTTACAAGAACAACACCGACAACAAGAGCGTCTCCTACGGTTCGCATGAAAACTACCTGGTGCCGCGCAGCGTTCCGTTCAACCATCTGGCGTCCGTGCTGATCCCGTTCTTCGTGTCCCGCCAGACCATCTGCGGGTCCGGCCGGGTGGGTATCGGCGCCCTGAATCAGGCGCCCGGTTTCCAGCTCAGCCAGCGCGCCGACTTTTTCGAGAACGAGATTGGCCTCGAAACGACGGTCCGCCGACCGATCATCAATACCCGGGACGAGCCGCACGCCGTCGCCGAGAAATACCGGCGGCTCCACGTCATCATCGGGGACGCCAACCTGAGCGAGGTCTCCAACTATCTGAAACTGGGCACCACGTCGCTGGTGCTTTCCCTGATTGAACGCGACAGCGCCCCGGTTCCTGCGATCCAGGATCCGGTCCGCGAGCTGCAGGCCGTCAGCCACGATCCCAGCCTGAAGCACCGGATCAGGCTGGTCGATGGCCGGCTGGTGACGGCGCTCGACCTGCAGGAGCTGTACCTCGAGGCATGCCGGGGCGAGGCCGCCCTCCAGGGTGGGACTGATGAACAAAGCGCTGACCTTTTGCACCGGTGGGGGGCACTGATCGACACCCTCCGCCGGGACCCGTTCGACGCCGCGCACCAACTTGACTGGGTGGCCAAGCTGAAGGTGCTGGAAGCCTATCGGAGCCGCGACGGGCTGTCCTGGGACGACCCTCGACTGGCCCTGGTGGACCTGCAGTACTCGGACCTGCGCCCCGAGAAGAGCATCTATCACCGGCTGTCGGCGCGCGGCCAGATGGACCGGCTGGTCACCGACGAGCAGGTGACTGCCGCGGTGTCCCATCCGCCGGAGGACACCCGCGCCTACTTCCGCGGCCGCTGTATCAGCAGTTTCCCCCGGGAAGTGGTGGGCGCCAGCTGGGACTCGATCATCTTCGAACTCGCCTCCCAGCGGCGGCTGCAACGGATCCAGACCCGCGAGCCGCTCCGCGGAACCGCCGCCCTCACCCGTGAACTGTTTGCTGCGTCGGCCGACGCCGAAGAATTTGTTGCCCGGCTTTTGAGCAGGCCACAAACCAACATGGCACCATAGAGACCACTAGGTTTAGCGCATCACATCCTCAGCAATGAAAGGTGCCCGCCATGGCTACACAGGACCGCAGGAACACCGGGTCTCGCCCCGAGGAGCAGGACGAGCAGCAGGATACGCCCGTCCCTGATGCCGGGGACACCCCCGACGCGGGAACGCCCACCGCGCAGACCCAGGGGGTCGATGACCTGCTCGACGAAATCGATGGGGTCCTCGAGTCCAATGCCGAAGAGTTTGTCAGAGGTTTTGTCCAGAAGGGTGGCCAGTAACCTCGATGAAGGTGGAAGACGCTACCGCGTCGATCGGCCGTGCTGCCTCAGCGTCCTTCAGCGGATATTTGGGCGCCAACCACCCCGATCTGCTGCCCTCCAGCCGCTCGGCTGGCGGCCTGACGCCGGCCAGCGCCGCGACGATGGCGCCCCATGCCACCACCATCGTGTCGATGACCTACGCCGGTGGAGTGTTAATGGCCGGCGACCGGCGCGCCACGATGGGCAACATCATCGCCAGCCGCCACATCGAGAAGGTGTTCCCCGCCGACATGTTCTCGGTCCTCGGCATCGCCGGCAGCGCGGGGATCGCGCTCGACATCATGCGGCTGTTCCAGGTGGAGCTGGAACATTACGAGAAAATTGAGGGCACCCTGATGAGCCTCGACGGCAAAGCCAACCGGTTGGCGGCCATGATCCGCGCCAACCTGCCACTGGCGCTGCAAGGGCTGGCGGTCGTCCCCCTCTTCGCCGGGTTCGACACGGTCCAGCGGGTGGGCCGGCTGTTCTCCTACGATGTCACAGGCGGACGCTACGAGGAGCAGGAACACCATAGCGTCGGGTCCGGTGCCGCCTTCGCACGGGGCGCCCTGAAGAAGCTGTGGAAACCGAACCTCGACGAGGACCGTGCGGTGCGGGTCGCCGTCGAGTCCCTCTATGACGCTGCCGATGACGATTCAGCAACGGGTGGCCCCGACGTCGTCCGCCAGCTGTGGCCGGTGGTCTATACGGCAAATAGTGCCGGTGCCCGCCGGATCCCTGAGCGGGAGCTGGCGCTGGCCGCCGCCCGGGTCATCGATTCGCGCTCAGTGGCGGGGCGGGAGGCATGAGCATGACCCAACAGTTCTATGTCTCACCCGAACAGCTCACCAAGGACCGCGCCGATTTCGCCCGGAAAGGGATTGCCCGCGGACGCTCGGTGGTGGTGCTCAGCTGCCGGGACGGGATCGCGCTGGTCGCCGAGAACCCGTCGCCGTCCCTCCACAAGGTCGGTGAGATCTACGACCGGATCGCCTTCGCGGCGGTGGGCAAGTACAACGAATTTGAGAGCCTGCGACAGGCCGGGGTCCGCTACGCCGACGTCCGCGGGTACTCCTATGACCGCGAGGACGTGACGGCACGCGGGCTGGCCAGCGTCTACGCCCAGAGCCTCGGCGCGGTGTTCACCGCCGACAGCAAGCCTTTTGAAGTGGAGCTCGCTGTGGCCGAGGTGGGCGCCCGGGTGGACGCCGACCACCTGTACCGGCTGACGTTTGACGGGTCCATCGCCGACGAGCGCCGGTTCATTGTGATGGGCGGGCAGGCGGACGCCGTCGGCGACGCCCTGACCGGCCGGTGGGACGCCGAGCACAGCTTTGCGGAAGCGGTGCGGACCGCCGTCGACGCCCTCCGGCACCACGGGGTCAGCGCAGCCGGTGGCACCAGCGAACCACGGGCGAGGCTTGAATCCAGCGCACTGGAGGTCGCCGTCCTGGACCGCGACCCGCTGACCACCCGGGGCGCGCGCCGCGCCTTCCGCCGGTTCCTGCCCGCCGAGGTGGGAGACATCCTCAACGTCGGGAAGGTTGGCCCCTGATGGACCGCAGAATCTTCGGCATCGAAACCGAATTCGGGATCGCCTACTCGGGGCCCAACTCGCGCCCCCTCTCACCCGAGGAGGTTGCCCGCTACCTGTTCCGCAAGGTGGTCAGCTGGGGCAGGTCCTCCAACGTGTTCCTGACCAACGGCTCCCGGCTGTACCTGGACGTGGGTTCCCATCCCGAGTATGCCACTGCAGAGTGCGACGACGTCGCCCAGCTCATCGCCCACGACCGGGCCGGCGAGCTGATCCTCGAGGACCTGGTTGCCGAAGCGCAGCGCCGGCTGGCCCACGAAGGGTACGACGGCAGGGTCTACCTGTTCAAGAACAACACCGATTCGGCGGGCAACTCCTACGGTAGCCACGAGAACTATCTCATTCCCCGGAAGCTTGAGTTCAGCCGGTTGGCGGACATCCTGATCCCGTTCCTGGTGACCCGGCAGCTGCTGGTCGGTGCGGGCAAGGTCCTGAAAACTCAGACCGGAGCCGTCTACTCCTTCTCCCAGCGCGCCGACCACATCTGGGAAGGGGTGTCCTCGGCCACCACGCGGTCCCGGCCCATCATCAACACCCGGGACGAGCCGCACGCCGACGCCGAGTATTACCGCAGGCTCCACGTCATCGCCGGGGACTCCAACATGTCCGAGACCACCGCCATGCTCAAGGTGGGGTCCGTTGACCTGATCCTGCGGATGATCGAGGCCGGGGTCATCATGAAGGACTTCCGGCTGGAAAACCCGATCCGCGCGATCCGGGAAATCTCCCACGACCTCACCGGCCGGCAGCAACTCAAACTGGCCAGCGGGCGCACCATGTCGGCGCTCGAGATGCAGCAGGAATATCTGTCACGGGTCAGGCAGTTCGTTGACACCAACGGCGCCCACACGCCGCATGTGGAACGGATTCTCGAGCTGTGGGGGAGGACCCTGCAGGCCGTCGGCAGCGGCGACCATTGGCTCATCGACCGTGAAATTGACTGGGCGATCAAGAAGAAGCTGATCGACCGGTACCGGGACCGCCACAGCCTGGGCCTGGAATCCGCCAGGGTGGCTCAGCTTGACCTGACCTATCACGACATTTCCCGCGAACGGGGCCTATATTTCCTGCTCCAGCAGCGCGGCGAGACCGAGCGGGTGGTGGACGACGTCGACATCAAGAACGCTGTCGACATCCCCCCGCAGACCACCCGCGCCCGGCTACGGGGAGAATTTGTCCGCCGCGCGAAAGACGCCAACCGGGACTTCACCGTCGACTGGGTGCACCTCAAGCTCAACGACCGCGCCCAGCAGACCATCCTGTGCAAAGACCCGTTCCAGTCGGTCGACGAACGGGTCGAGGCACTGCTGGCCCAGCTGTGAATCCCCGGGGAAACTGACCACCAGGAGAAATTTCGGCCCCCAAACCGTTAGGCTGGATAGGTTCAATCACCGGTTACGGGGCGCCGCTGCGACCCGGACGGCACGCACCACCGATCACCTGCTCAACCGATCAACTGCGAAAGAAGCACCGTGCGAAAAGCTCTCACCCTTGCTCTGCCCCTCCTGCTAGTGCTGACAGCCTGCGGCGGTGACACTGAGAACACCGAACGGAAGACCGCCGGGGACGCCGCCATCCTCGAATCGGTGCGCGTTGACGGTGGATCCGATGAAGAGGCACCAGAGGTGACATTCGAGTCGCCGCTGGAGGTCACCGGCCCCGCTGCGGCCACCATCACCACCGGTGACGGCGAACCGATCGCCGACGGCGACCGCGTCTCCTTCCACCTGGTGGGCCTCAACGCTGAAGACGGTGCCGTCCTCGGCGACACCTATTCCGCCGGGCAGCCGCAGACCCTCGACCTGACCGAACAGCTGCAGGAAGTCGACCCTGAACTGTACGAGGTACTCCTGGGAACCGCTATCGGGTCGCAGATCGCCTACACCACCGTCCTGGAAGGCCAGGACCCCCAGCAGCTGATCGTCATGCGCGTGCTCAGCGCTGAAGAGGCGCCCCCGGTGCCCGAGGTTCTGACCCCTGAGGAAGTCGAGGAACTTGATGCCGACGGCCAGCTTCCCACGTTCACGTTCGACGACGACGAAGCACCGGTCATCGACATTCCCGACAACGAGCCCTCGGATGACCTCGTCATCAAGGTCCTGGAGGCCGGGGACGGCGAGGTCCTCACCGAAGCGGACACCATCGCCGCCAACTACGCCGGCTGGCGCTGGGACGACGGAGAACAGTTCGACTCCAGCTACCCTGGCGGCGAACCGGTCGAATTCCCGCTCACCGGAGTGATCGAAGGCTGGACCAAGGGCCTCGCCGGCCAGACCGTCGGCAGCAAGGTGTTGCTGGTCATCCCCGCCCCCATGGGTTACGGCGATCCCGCTCCCGAAGGTCGCCCGTCCGGCACCCTGGCCTTCTATGTAGAAATTGTCGAAAAGGTCGCTGCCGAATAATCTGCGGCCCCCCCACTTTCAGCACCAACCCAGAGGAGAAATATGTCACTCGGATCAAACGGAACCGACCGCACCAAGCCGGAAATTGAGTTCCCCGGCACCAACGTCCCCACCGAACTGGTCATCTCCGACCTGATCGAAGGGTCAGGTGACGAGGCCAAAGCCGGCGACACCGTCTCCGCGCACTACGTGGGCGTCGCCTTCTCCACCGGGGAAGAGTTCGACTCGTCGTGGAACCGCGGTGCCCCCCTCGACTTCAAGGTCGGCATCGGCCAGGTCATCCAGGGTTGGGATCAGGGCCTACTCGGCATGAAGGTCGGCGGACGACGCCGGCTGGAGATCCCCGCGAACCTCGCTTACGGCGACCGCGGCGCCGGCGGCGCCATCGCCCCCGGCGAGTCGCTCATCTTCGTCGTCGACCTGATGGGTCTGCGCTAAGCACCACGCGCACGCAAGAATTGATGGCCGGGGCACAGTGTGCCCCGGCCATCGTGTTGCGGGTACTCTTTCCAACGTGTCAGCTAAACGAACCGAACGCCTTCTCACCCTGGTCATGCTGCTGCTGTCCACCCAGCGCGGCTATTCCAAGGAGGAACTGTTCCACGAGATCGAGCTCTACGGTGGGGCCGCGAGCCCCGCTGCCCGGGAAAAGCTGTTCGACCGTGACAAGGCGGCGCTTCGCGAGCAGGGCATCCCCGTCCAGTCCTTCAGCGATGACCCGGCTTTCGATCATGACAACTCGATCCGTCGGTACCGGATTGCCGCTTCCGAGTACCGGCTCCCGGAGGTCACCTTCACCGCCGAAGAGTCGGCGGCGCTCACTCTTGCCGCGGGGATGTGGGACGTCGCCACCCTCGATTCAGCTGCCGCCAGGGCGCTCCAAAAACTGCAGGACCGCGGCGCCGCCCGCGACGACGCCGCAGCCCTCCCCATTGAACCCCGCATCCACACCAATGAACCCCACTGGGATGAGGTATGGCGTGCCACCACCTCCCGCCGCCCTATTTCCTTCGGCTACCGGGCCGCGAGCACCGGCCGGGAGGAGCAACGGAATCTTCAACCGTGGGGGATGGGAAGCCGCTACGGGCACTGGTATGTGGTGGGCCGTGACCTTGACCGCGGGGAAGAACGCTACTTCAGGCTCTCCCGGATCACCACGTCGCCCCTGCAACACGAGGGGACCTTCGAGGTCCCCGATGACTTCACCATGCTGGACTCGCTGGCCTCGCTGGAACGTGTCAGCGAACCGTTCACCGCCGTCGTCGCCGTGCGCCCCGACACCTGCCACCTGCTGCGCACCCGCCGTGGTGCGCGAACCGACGGCACCGACGCGGGGTGGGACACCCTCACCTTTCCCTACGGTGACGTGGGAGAGGCGGCCGCCGACATAGCAGCGTTCGGGCCACGCGCCCGGTCAGTGGGCCCACCGGAGCTGGTGGCCCGGGTGGGGGAGCTGCTCAGTGCTGCCGCGGCGGCACAGGAAGGTCCGTTCCCCGACGTCGCGTTCACCGATCGCGCTGCGCGACCGGCCCGGCGAAAAACCTCCTCCGACAGCCACCTTCGGCGACTGCTCGATCTGGTGCCCTACCTCCTCGACCACCCGGGCGCGGACATGGACGAGACAGCCGACCGCTTCGGCGTCACCCGTGCGCAGCTGGCGTCCGACCTTGAACTGTTGTTTGTCAGCGGCCCCCGCTTCTACCCCGAAGGGTTGATCGAGGTAAGCCTGAACGGCGACCTGATCTTCCTCAGCAACGCTGACCACCTTGCCGAACCGGTTCGGCTGAACCTCGATGAAGCCTGCACGCTTATTGTGGGCCTGGACACCCTCAGGCGGCTCCCCGGTCTGGACCCGGGATCGGCCGCTGCCACCGCCCACGCCAAACTCACCGAGGCGGCCGGCGACGCCGGGCGGGCGGGACGGGCCATCGCCACGACCCTCACCGAGGAGGCGGTGGGCCCGACCCTCGAAACCATCCAGACCGCGCTGGCCGCTCACGTGCGCCTGGAGCTCACCTACCTCGTTCCCACCCGGGATGAGGTCACCCAACGCACCGTCGAACCGATCAGGGCCTTCTCCCGGGATAACACCTGGTATCTCGAAGCCTGGTGTACCAGCGCCCGATCGGTCCGCAACTTCCGCCTCGACCGGGTCCAGGCAGCCATCCTCACGGCAGACCCTGTGACCACACGACGACCCGCCGCCGACGGCGATCTCCTGTTCCGCCCCGCCGCGGGGGATGCGCTGGTGACCTTCATTCTTCGGCCGCCCGCGCGCTGGGTCGCCGGGCACTACAACGCCGAGCGTACGCAGGAGATGCCCGACGGTCAGTTGGCAGCGGAGATCAGGGTTGCCACCACCGGGTGGATTCCCGGGCTGGTGGGCAGGCTCGGAGGCGGCGGCGCCGTCGCAGCGCCCGGGGACCTTCGGCGGGACTGCGAGGTGTGGCTTTCCGCCGCCCGGCTCAACTACCCGTGACCTCCTGTCCCCATCGCAGTCGTCGCTCCCTTAGACTTGAGCCATGGCTTGGTGGACGTGGATTGTGATCTGGGTGGCCCTGCTTGCGCTGACCCTTCTGGTACTTGTCGCGCTCGGCTACTACCTCTTCCGGAAGGTCAAGGCCCTCCTCAAGGAGGTGGAGCACGCCACCGACGTCATCGACCGGTCCACCAAACCCACGACCGGCACGGAACAGCCTGCCCGCGACTCACCGGTCGCTGTGTTCAGAGATCCGGGCACCGTCAGGGACGAACTTCGCGACGCCAAGGCCCTCCGGGTCGCTTCCCGCCGTGAGCGTCGCATCCACCGCCGGGTGGAGCACGGTCAACCAGTCAGCCTGAAAGACCTTCCCCATGTTTGATCTTCGGCCCACGTTGCGCCACCGCACCGATCCGGCCGGGAACTATGAAAGGATTTCATCATGAGACCTGAAGGTTGGGCACTTGTTGCCATCATCGTTGTCGCCCTGCTGCTCTTCGGCGCCCCCAAACTCCCCGGACTGGCCCGCAGCGTCGGCCAGTCCCTGCGTATCTTCAAATCCGAAGTGAAGCAGATGAAAGACGATGACCCAACTGATACACCCGACAAGGGTTCCCCGGTCGAAGGGCGCATCGTCCCGCCGTCACACGGCGGGACCGGCTACCCCGACACATCAGGACCGGCCACCCCCGGGCAGCATAACCCGCCGGGATCAGCCGATCCGACGTCCCGCACACCCTAGGGTGAGTTGGGGGTGCTGAAGGTGCGCGGCAGAGGTCGCAAATCCAACCCTGAGGGGCGGATGGCTCTCAGGGAGCACCTGAAAGAGGCCAGGAACCGGATCATCAAAGCCGCGCTGGCCCTCGTCGTCGGAACCGTTGCTGGCTTCTTCATCTACAACCCGGTCCTGACCGCACTGTCCCGCCCCATCCTTGAGCTGAACGCCCGGGAAGGCAGGGAAGCAGTCCTGAACTTCGACGGCGTCGCCTCGCCGTTCGACCTGCTGGTGCAGGTATCGGTGTTCATCGGGATCATCCTCGCCAGCCCGGTCTGGCTCTACCAGCTGTGGGCGTTCATCACCCCGGGGCTGAAAACCAAGGAACGCCGGGTGGCGCTGTCCTTTATCGCCGTCGCGGTGCCGCTGTTCCTGGCCGGGATCTATCTGGCCTGGCTGGTGTTGCCCAACGCTGTGCGGGTGCTCACCGACTTCACCCCCAGCGGATTCTCGAACATCATCCTGGTCACCGCCTACATCACTTTTGTGCTGCGCCTGATGCTGGCGTTCGGCATTGCCTTCCTGCTTCCGGTGGTGCTGTTCGGACTGAACATGGTGGGTATTCTCACCGGCAAGCAAATCCTTAAAGCCTGGCGCATCACCGTGTTCCTGATCTGTGTGTTCGCCGCCATGGCAGCACCGGGCGGCGACGCCCTGGGTATGCTCTACCTGGCCGCACCCATGGTGGTGCTCTTCTTCATCGCCATCATGCTGTGCCTGCTCAATGACAAGCGGCGCGACCGCAAACGTGCCGCCCAGGATGCTGAGGTGGAGGCGGGGGCCGATACGGCGTCCACCATCGACGGTCTCTGACCCGTTCCCACCCGGGTGCAAACCCGCCAGCCGGGACAGATTAGGCTTGATCGTATGACCTCCCCCGCCGAGCGGTACCAGCTAGCACGGGCGCGCACCGCACACATCGCGACGTCACTGTTCCAGTTCGAAAAGACCCTGGGATTCGACCTGGACCAGTTCCAGCGGGACGCCTGTGTCTGCCTCGAAGCCGGGCGGGGAGTCCTCGTCGCCGCTCCCACCGGGGCCGGAAAGACCGTGGTGGGGGAGTTCGCCGTCTATCTGGCTCTGGAGAAGCGGCTGAAGGCGTTTTACACCACCCCCATCAAGGCGCTCAGCAACCAGAAATACTCGGAACTGTGCGCCGTCTATGGAGTGGAACGGGTGGGCCTGCTCACCGGCGACACCTCCATCAACCCCGACGCCGCCGTCGTCGTCATGACCACCGAAGTGTTGCGGAACATGCTGTACGCCAACTCGGACACCCTCGATGACCTGGGGTACGTGGTGATGGACGAGGTGCACTACCTGGCGGACCGGTTCCGCGGCGCGGTGTGGGAGGAAGTGATCATTCATCTACCGTCCGATGTGCGGCTGGTGTCCCTCAGCGCGACGGTCTCCAATGCCGAGGAATTCGGCGCCTGGCTGGACACCGTCCGCGGCCACACCGATGTGGTGGTTTCCGAGCACCGGCCCGTCCCACTCTGGCAGCACGTCATGGTGGGCCAGAACCTCATGGATCTCTTTGCCGGTGACGTGGCTTTTGACGAGGCAGCGCCCGCCGGAGCCGAGGCCGGCGCCGCCGACCGTTATGAGGTCAATCCTGAGCTCCTCGACCTGGCGAACTCCGAAACCCGCCTGAACCAGCGCTCCGGCTGGGGCGCCGGCGGGCCGCGGCGGGGGAGGGGCCCAGCGAAGAGGCCGCCGCAGGCGGTATCCCGGGTGCGGCGTGCCAGCCGGCCCCAGGTCATCAGCGCACTCGACCGTGATGGCCTGCTCCCGGCGATCACCTTCATCTTTTCCCGTAACGGCTGCGAAGCGGCGGTCAGCCAGTGCCTCGACGCTGGCCTGTGGCTGACCACTGAGCCGGAACGCGAGATTATCGCCCGTCGCGTCGATGAGGCGGCCGTTGACCTGCCGCCCGAAGACCTGGCGGTCCTCGGGTTCTGGGAATGGCGGGAGGGGCTGATCAGAGGGTTCTCCGCCCATCATGCGGGGATGCTGCCCACCTTCAAGGAAGTGGTGGAGAAGCTTTTCGCCATGGGCCTGGTCAAGGCGGTGTTTGCCACCGAGACGTTGGCCCTCGGGGTGAACATGCCAGCCCGCTCGGTGGTGCTGGAGAAGCTGGACAAGTTCAACGGCGAGGCCCACGTCAATGTCACAGCGGGGGAGTACACCCAGTTGACGGGCCGCGCCGGACGCCGGGGCATTGATGTGGAAGGCCACGCCGTGGTCCTATGGCAGCCCGGGACCGATCCCGGAGCCGTTGCCGGGCTTGCCTCCCGCCGCACCTACCCCTTGAATTCAAGTTTCCGTCCCACCTACAACATGAGTATTAACCTGATGGCCCAGTTCGGCCAGGACCGGTCACGGGAGATCCTCGAAACGTCGTTTGCCCAGTTCCAGGCGGATCGTTCAGTGGTGGGGCTCGCGAAGCAGGTGCGGACCCGCGAAGAGTCGCTGAAGGGCTACCAACAGTCCATGACCTGCCACCTCGGCGACTTCACCGAGTACTCGAAACTCCGCAGGGAACTGTCGGACCTTGAGGATACTGCGGCGAAAACCACGTCCCGCAGCAAACGGTCTGCCGCCGCCTCGTCGCTGGAGATGCTGCGGCCCGGTGATGTCATTGACGTCCCTGCCGGACGTATTCAGGGCTACGCGGTGGTCCTGAGTGCCGACACCTCACGGGAGCCGCGGCCCACCGTTCTCACGGAAGACAAGCAGATCCGACGGATCGGAGTGCAGGATCTCGGCGGTCCGCTCGAGGTGCTGTCCCACATCAGGATTCCCAAGAACTTCAACGCCCGCAGCCCCAAGGACCGGAAAGATCTGGGATCGTCGTTGCGCAACGCGCTCCACGACAAACGTCCGCCGCGCCGGGGTGCGGCCAGCAGGGACGGCTTCCACACAGCGGTCACCGACCGTCAGGAGGCGGCCATCGCCGAGCTCCGGCGGAGGCTGCGTGCCCACCCCTGCCACGGCTGCAGCGACCGGGAACAACACGCCCGATGGGCCGAACGCTGGTGGAAGCTGCGCCGGGAAACCGATCGCCTCGCCGGTCAGATCCGCGGCCGGACGAACACCATTGCAAAAACTTTCGACCGCGTCTCCGACGTCCTGCTCCATTACGGCTACCTTCAGGACACCCCGTCCGGCGCAACGGTCACCCCCGCCGGACGCAAACTGCGCCGGGTCTACGGCGAGAAGGACCTGCTCATTGCCCTGTCGCTCGAACATGGTGCCTTCGACGGCCTCGATGCCGCGGATACCGCCGCTCTGGCGTCAGTGCTGGTCTACCAGGCCAAACGCGAAGAACGCGGCCTGCGGCCCAAGATGCCCAGCACAGCACTCGACCCATCGATCGACGTCGTGATCCGCCAGTGGTCGGCGCTGACCGATCTGGAGGAGCAGTTCAAGCTTCCGGTCACCGGGGAGCCTGAACTGGGCCTGGTCTGGCCCATGCACAAGTGGGCCAGGGGCAAGGCGCTGCAGGCCGCACTGAGCGGCACCGAGCTGGCGGCCGGGGACTTTGTGCGGTGGACCAAACAGGTCATCGACCTGCTGGATCAGCTCGCCAAGATCGACGACCTGCCACCCGGCCAGCGCCGGCTCTGCATCGAGGCGATCGGCCTCATCCGCCGGGGCGTGGTGGCCTACTCGGCCATCGGCGATTAGTCCCCACCGTTCAGTACTGTCATCACCATCTGTACCACCACCTGCACCACCGTCTGGAGCCCGAATGACCCCGCCCCGCCCCGTTCTCTACCGCAACGGCTCTGTCTACAGCGCCGCTGACCCCTTCGCCACGGCGATGCTGGTCGACGGCGACACTGTCGCGTGGATCGGCTCCGAACATGCCGCCGAGTCCCTGGCGGACTCCACCATGACCGTGGTGGACCTGGCCGGGGCACTGATCACTCCGGGGTTCGTGGATTCCCACGTCCACACCACGGAGACGGGTCTGGCGTTTGAATCCATCGACCTGTCCGACTGCGGGACCATCACCGACCTCCTCGACCGGGTCTCCCTTGCAGCGCGCAGCGGCCTCCACACGGTGTTGGGGCACGGCTGGGACGAGTCCCGGTGGTCCGAACGGACAGTCCCCACGGCCCAGCAGCTCGATGCGGCAGCGGGAGGGAAACCCGTCTATCTGGCCCGCGCGGATGTCCACTCGGCCGTGGTGTCAGGATCCCTTGCCGCCAGCCTCGGGTTGGCGGCTCTCGATGGCTGGGACAACGGCTTCGTCACGCGCGAAGCCCACGTCACGGCACGCCTCGCCTCGCGGAACTTCGACGACCACCAGCGTTCCTCCTACCAGCGCGCCGCACTCCGCAGGGCGGCAGCCAACGGCATTGTCGCTGTCGCCGAAATGGGGGCCCCGCACATCTCACCCGTAGCCGATCTGCAGTCCCTGCTCCGGTTGGGGGAGCAGACGCCCAGCGAGCATCTCCCCGAGATCCTGGCCTACTGGGGGCAAGCGGTGACCTCGGCGGCCGAGCTCAAGGAAGTGGCCGGCCTGTTCGGTGGACGCCTGGCCGGGCTGGGCGGGGACCTCAACGTCGACGGGTCGATCGGCTCCCGCACCGCGGCCCTCCGGCAGCCCTACGCCGACGATCACGCCCACCACGGCTCAGTCTTCCTTGACGCGGAGGCCGTCGCAGCCCACCTCGGAGCCACCACCAGCGCGGGGATGCAGGCGGGATTCCATGTCATTGGTGACGCCGGCCTCGACGTGGTGCTGCAGGGCCTCGCACTGGTCGCAGATGCGCACGGGATCGAAGCGGTACGAAAGGCACGCCACCGCCTCGAACATGTTGAGTTCGCCGACGCCGGGGCCATCGCCCAGCTGGTGCACTTCGGAATCACCGTGAGCGCCCAGCCTGCTTTTGACGCCCGCTGGGGTGCCCCCGGTGGTCTGTACAGCCAGCGGCTGGGCGCCGAGCGGGCAGCCGGACTGAATCCCTTCGCGGGCTTCCTGGCCGCCGGTGTCCCACTGTGCTTCGGTTCGGACAGCCCCGTCACGTCCCTGGACCCCTGGGCCACCCTCCGGGCCAGCGTGATGCACCACAACCCTGCCCACCGGATTTCCGCCCGGGCGGCCTTCATCGCCCACACCAGGGCCGCCTGGCGTGCCGTTGGCACGGGGCACCCCCTGCTCGGCCAGTTGGTGCCCGGCGCCCCGGCGTCGTACGCGGTCTGGGAGGTCGAGGAACTGATGGTTCAGACGGCCGACAGCCGGGTGCAATCCTGGAGCACCGATCCGCGGGCGGGGACGCCGCTCCTGCCGGCGCTCGACACCGGGGCGGATCCGCTCTGCCTGGAGACGGTCCACCGGGGCCGCCAGCTTTACCTGGCCGAGGGTTCCAGTGAAATTCCGTCGGTGCTCCCTTCCGCGTCCTGACCTGCACAAACAGTTGTTTGCGCAGGTCAGCGGCCTGTTGACACGTGCCAGACAGCACGTAGGCTTGCAAGTCAACGGGTCGAGAATCGAGCACCACCGATGACCCGACCGGGCCGATTCGGCGCATTTTGGGGCAGCCACCGATTGTTGGAATGGCTCTTCCCTGTGCCGCGGCATCGGTAACCAAAAAACGGGTAGATTCGCGCGTCAGTAGAAAACAGCTGTGATCCGTCAGGATCCGTGCTGGCCCGAAGGCGCGTGAATCTGCCCGGTTTTTGGCAGCCAGCGTTCGGGCCCGGGCACCGGGCCTTTTCGATCCTGTCCGGGCATCCAATATACTGATCGTTTGGTTCCGGCCCACGGGACGCGTGCGCCCCAGGCGCAGCTGCTACTTGATCAGAGGTTGCCTGAGTGCGAGTCGTCACCATCATTCCCACCTACAACGAGATTGAGTCGCTACCCCTGACCGTCGCACGACTGCGCCGCGCGGTACCGCACTCGGACGTCCTGGTGGTGGACGACAACAGTCCTGACGGGACCGGCGCTCTCGCTGATTCCCTTGCTGGCACCGACCCGCAGATCCACGTCCTGCACCGTACCGGCAAGGCAGGACTGGGTGCCGCCTATATCGCCGGGTTCAGCTGGGGTCTCGATGCCGGGTATGACGTTCTGGTGGAAATGGATGCGGACGGCTCCCACCGGCCCGAACAACTGCAATCCCTGCTCGATCAGGTGCCCAACGCGGATCTGGTGATCGGATCCCGCTGGGTTCCCGGTGGCAGTGTGGTGAACTGGCCGCGCCGCAGGAAACTCCTGTCCCGCGCAGGAAGTACCTACTCGCGCCTCATGCTGGGCATCGGGGTCAGGGATATCACCGCCGGCTACCGCGCGTTCCGCAGGGAAACCCTCGAGAAGGTGGACCTGACCACCGTCGACTCGGTGGGGTATGGGTTCCAGGTGGATATGACGTTCCGGGTGGCGACGCTGGGCCTGACCATCGTCGAGGTGCCCATCACGTTTGTGGAGCGGGAGTTTGGTGCGTCGAAGATGAGCGGCGGGATTGTGGTGGAGGCCATCGCCAACGTCACCCGCTGGGGGCTCGCTGCGCGGTGGCGCGCGCTGACTCGACGGGCGATTCCTGCGCGGGAGGCGTAGGGACACACGACGGGGCACGAAAAAGCCGGGTCACCTGCCTGTGGCAGATGACCCGGCTTGAGGCGCTGGTGTGTCCAGGCTAGGCGGAACGACGCTCTCCGCGGCGTTCCCGCAGGATGGTCAACCGGTCCTGAAGGATTTGCTCCAGTTCGTCCATGCTGCGACGCTCCAGCAGCATGTCCCAGTGGGTGCGCACCGGCTTGTCGCCTGATGTGTCGGGGCGTTCCCCGTCCACCAGCAGCGCTTCCTTACCGGTCTTGGAAACCCAGATCGGTGGAACGTCGGCTTCCGCAGCAAAAGTAACAAACACCCGCTCGCCGTCTCCACAACGGTATTCAACCCGCTGACGTGGAGCTGGCTCAACCCCGGACTCAGTCTCCATGCTTTGCGCTCCGAGGCGCATTCCGCGCAAGCTACGATCGCTCATGTATTCTCCTACTCAATAATTTGGCATCCGTAACGGCAGACGGTGGCGCGGCATTTGCTACCGCAACCTGCCATCTACATAACGCTGTGGAATGAGAGTCTGTTCCCGATCAGACCAGCGAAACTACGGCAAACATCCAATTATACGCCGGAAGAGGCCGTAAACAGAAACTGGTGAGCTAAGGCTTAAGCTCGGCGTCCGGGGCGTCAGCCGTCGCGTTGCCCAGCACATTGCCAATTCCCTTCAGCGCCTCGCCCACCTCGCTGGGAATGATCCACAGCTTGTTGGACGATCCTTCAGCGAGTTTGGGGAGGGTCTGCAGGTACTGATAGGCGAGGAGCTTCTGCGTCGGGTTTCCCTTGTGGATGGCGTCGAAGACCTTCTGGATGGCCTGGGATTCGCCGTCGGCCCGGAGGATGGCCGCCTTCGCATCACCTTCGGCCGCGAGGATCGCTGCCTGCCGCTGCCCCTCAGCGGTTAGGATCTGCGATTGCTTGGTACCTTCGGCGGTCAGGATCGCCGCACGCCGGTCCCGCTCGGCGCGCATCTGCTTCTCCATCGAATCCTGGATGGACAGGGGCGGATCAATGGCTTTGAGCTCCACCCGGGAGACACGGATTCCCCAGCGGCCGGTCGCCTCATCGAGCACACCCCGCAGCTGGCCGTTGATCTGGTCACGCGACGTCAGGGCTTCCTCGAGGTTCAGCCCGCCGACCACGTTGCGCAGGGTGGTGGTGGTGAGTTGTTCAACTGCCTGAATGTAATTGGCAATCTCGTAGGTCGCCGCCCGGGGGTCGGTCACCTGGAAGTACACCACGGTGTCGATCGACACCACCAGGTTGTCTTCGGTGATCACCGGTTGGGGTGGGAAAGACACCACCTGCTCGCGCAGGTCGAGGAGGGGGAGCAGACGGTCCACAAAGGGGATCAGGATGGTGAGGCCGGGTTGCAGGGTCCGCTGGTATTTTCCGAGCCGCTCCACGACGCCGGCGCGGGCCTGCGGGATGATCCGCACCGATTTAACCAGGACGATCAGGACAAAAATGATCAGGGCAATCAGGACAACTGTCAGTCCGATTGCCCCTGCGTCGCTAGGCATAGGTTCCCCTTTGGTTTGGTAGCACGTTAGTTGGAAGTATCTGCGGCTTGGGGGCGGGCTGGTGCGCTGATCAGCGCCGTCGCACCGTCAATCCGTGAGACCGCGACGCGTTCGCCGGCAGGAATCAGTGAGCCGTCGAGGGTGCGGGCCGACCAGGTGTCGCCGCCGATTTTCACTGTTCCTGATTCACCGGTCACCACGTCCAGGGTGAGCGCCGATTCGCCGATCAACCGGTCGATATTGCTGAGCTGCTCGGGCGAGCCGTGTTTGAGGTGCTTCAACGCCACCGGGCGCACCACCAGCACCATGAGCAGCGATACGACGCAGAAAATGATCACCTGCAGGAAGAATGCCGCGCCGAGGAAGGTGCTGATCATGGCTGCCAAAGCGCCCATGGCCATCATGACGAAGAACAGGTCAAGGGTCAGCGTCTCCACAGCAGCCAGACCAAGGAACAGGATCAGCCAGAGAATCCAGCCGTTCTCCATAAGCCACTCAAACATGTCTTCCCCTTGGGCTAGGGCGCTGGTGAGCGCGCGGACTGCGTTCCTCCATCATGCCAAAGTGACTGGGCTAAACCTAGGGATCCGGGGCCCGGACGCCCGGTTGTTATACATCCGCAAGCCCCGACGGTCCAGCGGACCGTCGAAACACCTGGACGGTGAACCTGGCGCTGGCCGCCGTTCGCCCGGGAAACCCGGCCAGGCCCGCCGTCAGGTCCCGCGCCGACAGGTGGTGGCCGGCCGGGCCCATCAGGGCGACGTTGTAGATGTCGGTGGGGGATAGCTGCAGGGTGTAGTCAACGCTGACAGCGTCGACTTCGTCGAACAGGCCTGCCAACGTGGTGGCCACCCCCTCGGCCTTGTCGGGGCGCACAGCGAGCAGCCCGGCGTCGTCGGCGATTTCGGCGAGATGCCCCGGCAGCGGGGTGACGACCAGCAATACACCCCCCGGGGTCAGCACCCGATGGAACTCCGTCGGGTTGCGGGGGGCAAAAATGTTGATCATCACGTCCACCGCGGCGTCCCGTACCGGCAGGGTGCGCCAGACATCCCAGACCAGGCACACGCCGTCGCCCAGGGCGCCAGCGGCACGGCGCAGGGCGAACTTCGAAATGTCGAGGGCAACCAGCGCCGCGCCAGGGTGCCTGCGCTGCAGCTCGGCCAGGTAGTAGCCGGTGCCGGCGCCAGCGTCGAGGATCACCCGCGGGTGGGGGGCGTGCCGTTGCGCAAGGTCTGCGACGGCGGTTTGCAGGTGGCCGTAATGGTCGGCGCCAAGGAAATCGGCACGAGCCTGCACCATCTCCGCCGTATCCGGTTGAAAAGCCGTCCCCCGCCCGGTGAGGAGGTTGAAGTAACCCTGCTTTGCTGCATCGAAGCGGTGTCCGGCAGCGCAGCCGAGAGTTTGTCCGGCTGCCAGGAGTTCTAGCCCGGCCGCGCACACCGGGCAGCTCAACAGGTCGTCAGGGAGGCGGGGCATGGTTTCATCCTAGGGCCGGAATTGGGAACGCCCAGCGACTGATCTAGTCTCGGACGTGTGAAACCACATGAGCTGAATCACCTCCAGTCCGTAAGTTCACCGTCGCTCTCACCCGATGCGCAGCGCTGCGTCGTCTCAGTGACCCGACCCGATTTCGACGCCGACACGTACGTCGGCCAGCTGTGGGACCTCGAGGTCCCCGGCGGCACGGCCCGGCGGCTGACCAGGGGTTTCCGTGACACCGCGCCACAGTATTCGCCCGACGGCGCGGCCATTGCCTTCCTGCGGTCAGTGCCGGGTGGCAAGCCCCAGCTGATGATCGTTGACAGCCGTGGCGGGGAACCGCAGCAGCTGACCGACCAGAAGATGGGGGTCGGGGCGTTCACCTGGTCTCCCGATGCCTCACGGATCGCCTTCACCTCACGGGTTCCCGAGCACGGGCGCTACGGGACTGTCGACGGCGTCGGGCCGGGCCTTGAGGATCCGCGTCTGATCACCACGTTCAAGTACCGGATGAACGGTCTGGGCTATTCGCTGGACAAGCGATCCCAGATCTTTGTCCTGGACGTCCCCGGTCTCGATACCGCACCGTTTGTGGAGCCGGTGGGCCGGGCCAAGGAGGCAGCAGACAAGGCAGCAAAGACTGCGCCCTCGTCGTCCGGAGCCGCGGCCAAGGGACTTCCCGACGCTGTCCAGCTGACCACCGCGGACGCCGATCACAACGAGCCAGTGTTCACCCGGGACGGGCAGCGCATCCTGTTCACCGCGGCATTGCATCCCGACGCCGACACCACCCTGTACACCGACATCCATTCGATGGCCGCCGACGGGTCCGACGTCGTCCGGCTCACCAACCGCGGCTCCGGGGCCCGGGTGGGTTGCAACCGACCCGTCGAAAGCCTCGACGGCAACTGGCTATTCTTCCTCGGGAGCGACCTGTCCGAAGACGGGCTGGACTTCCTGGCCCGCAACACCGCGCTCTACGTGGCCCCTGCCAACGCCCCCGGTGAAGCGCGGGCCATCACCGACGCCGAAACGCTCGATCTGGGCGAGGTGGGCGACATTGTGCCCCGCGGCGCCGACTCGGTGCTGGTGTTCAACCGGACCCGGGGCAGGGGCACCCTGCTCGAGGTGGCGGCGGACGGCGTGATGACCACCCTCGTCGACGGTGAGGTAATCGTGACGGGTGCCGCTGTCGCCGGGGACGTCGTTGTGGCGGCGTACACCGATCCGACCACCATGGGGGAGCTGGCAGTGGTTTCGGGGGGATCCCTCGCCCCGCTGACCGATCTGTCACGCCCTCTGCGGGAACAGACCACTGTGGTGTCCCCGGTGGAGGAAACCTTCACCGCCAGCGACGGGCACGGCGTCCATGGCTGGGTCCTCGAACCCGAGGGGGAGGGCCCCCACCCGGTACTGCTCAACATCCATGGGGGGCCGTTCGCCCAGTATGGGTGGGGTTACTTCGACGAGGCCCAGGTGTATGTCGACGCTGGTTACGCCGTCGTCATGTGCAACCCCCGCGGCGCGGCCGGGTACGGGCAGGAACACGGCCGGGTAATCAAGGGTGCCATGGGTACCGTTGACCTCCTCGACGTCCTCGGCTTCCTTGAGGGCGCGCTGGACAAGTATCCGGCCCTGGACCGGGAACGGCTGGGAGTGATGGGCGGATCCTACGGCGGGTACCTGACCGCGTGGACCATCTCCCAGGATCACCGGTTCACCGCGGCAGTGGTGGAGCGCGGGTACCTTGACCCGCCGTCGTTCGTGGGTTCCTCGGACATTGGCTGGTTCTTCTCCGACGCGTATACGGGTTCCGATCCTGAACAGGTGAAGGCCCAGAATCCGTTCGCCCATGTGGATCAGGTCAAGACCCCCACCTTCGTGGTGCACTCGGAGGAGGACCTGCGCTGCCCGTTGGAGCAGGCGCAGCGTTATTACACGGCGCTGAAGCTGCGCGGTATTCCCACCGAACTGCTGGTGTTCCCGGGGGAGACCCACGAGTTGTCGCGCGCCGGATCCCCGTGGCACCGTCGGCAGCGGTTTGAGCACATCCTCCGGTGGTGGGCCACCTACCTGCCCACCGCCCAGAACCGGCCGTCGTAACCGGCTAGCCGGGGGTTGACGGCGGCAGCGCAGCGTGGCGGGGGAGCAGGATTTCGAAGCAGGCACCCCATCCTGGCCGGGGGGCCAGGGCCGCGCTGCCGCCGTGGGCTTCGGCGATCGCCGCGACAATAGACAGCCCCAGGCCGGCACCGCCCGTTTTCGCGGCCTCCGGGCCCGAGCCCCGATTAAACCGGGTGAAGATCCCCTCTGCATCCTGCGGCTGGATCCCTGGGCCGGAATCCAGCACCCACAGGCGGACCCGATCGGGCTCGACGTCGGCGCCAAGCCTGATGGTGGCGCCGTCGGTGGTGAATTTCACTGCGTTGTCCGCCAACTGGAGCAGCGCCTGCGTGACCCGGTGCCGGTCCGCGAGGATCATCGCCGGCTCGGGTGCGGTGACCTGCCAGTCCCGGTCGGCGAGGGCCGTCATCTTCCGGTACACGCTCAGCACCAGCTCCCGCACGTCGATCCGGTCCAGCTGCAGGAAGTCGGGCCGTTCAGCGCGTGCCAGGACAAACAGGTCGGAGACGATCTGGTTCATCCGGTCCACTTCGTCGGTCACCAGCGCGACCGTTGCCGCACGTTCCGCCGGGGTCTCGTCGAGGTCGAGGAGCTCCATATGTCCCCGGATCACGGTGAGCGGAGTCCTCAGCTCGTGGCTCGTGTCGTCGAGGAACTGCCGTTGCGTGGTGAACGACTGCTCCAGCCGGGCCAGCATGTCATTGAAGGCGTCAGCAATCTGGGACGCCTCATCGTTTCCGGTCGTCCCGATTCGCCGGGACAGGTCGGTGTCCGAGATGATCCGCGCCGTGTCCGCCAGGGACTTCAACGGCCGGAGAACCCTCCCGGCCAGCGCCAGGCTGAGCAGGGACGCCAGAATGGTGGTCCCCAGCTGGACGATCAGCTGGGTCTGCACCGCCCGGTCAATCTCGCTCTGTTCGTTGGCGGGGAAGTTCGCCACCACGAACAGGCCGTCCGCGGGGTCACCCGCCACAGGTACCGCGACGTAGCTGGTGTTGCCCGCCGGCGTTTCGATGGTTCCCTTCTCCATCTCCTCCAGCCCCAGCCAATAATCCACTGTGGTCCGGTATTCGTCCGGATCGGGCACCCGCTGGGCCCGCCGGGATTCGTACAGCTCACCGTCGATGAAGGCCAGCAGGGTTTCACCCTCATCGGCGATCTCGCGGGAAAAGTACACGTCGAAGATCGCCGCAAGGTCCTCGCCAAACGGATCGCCGGTCCGCGGGTCCACTCCGCCGGCCAGGAGCCTGAATTCTTCGGCCTCACGGTCCAGGCTAGTGCTGATTTCCTCGTTAAGCCGTTCGAAAAGGACCAGGCGCAGCAGCAGGACCGATCCCACGGAGGACAGCACCAGCAGGACCACGACGACGGCGACGATACGAACGCGGATGCTCGACGTCCAGCGCCACGGAGTAGTCCCTCTCATACCGCAACAGTAAGCCAGGTAGCCTGCCACCGCTGGACAAGCCGGGGCCGGGGGGTGCACCATTCCCCTGTGAACAGCTCCCCATCGGCGCAGCACCCCGTGACGGAAGTGTGCTTCGCAGTGGGAGGCTCCTCACTGGGACCTTCAGCACCCGGTTCACCGAACTGGTCGGCATCCACTGGACCTTCCTTCCCCACACCGACCCGGATGCCTCCCTCGCCTTCTACCGCATCAACGAACTGACCTGATTCTCCTGCTGCGGCATTGCCATCCGGCCCGCGGCTGCAGCAGAATCGGCTGTACTGTGATGCTGGTGAGCATGGGGCTAACAACGCCGTTCGGACCGCCGCTGCGGCCGCCGGCAGTATGGAGACACAATGAGCACGTCGACGACGACCACGGCGCATGAGTCAGGGCTGCATACCGCCGACCAACACGATCTGATCCGGGTTGAGGGTGCGCGGGAGAACAACCTCAAGGACATCACCGTTGAGATTCCGAAACGCCGCCTGACGGTGTTCACCGGGGTGTCCGGCTCGGGGAAAAGTTCTCTGGTCTTCGCCACCATCGCCGCAGAGTCCCAGCGGATGATCAACGAGACCTACAGCGCGTTTGTGCAGGGGTTCATGCCCAACCTGGCCCGGCCTGACGTCGACCATCTCGAAGGTCTGACGACGGCGATCATCGTCGACCAGGAGCGGATGGGAGCGAACCCGAGGTCAACGGTGGGTACCGCCACCGACGCCAACGCGATGCTGAGGATTCTGTTCAGCCGGCTTGGGTCCCCTTATGTGGGACCGCCGACCGCGTTCTCCTTCAACGTGCCCACCCGTAAGGCGAGCGGCGTGATGAGCACCGACAAGGGCGGCCGGGTCGAGAAGAGTGTGGTGAAGGACGCGGTCTATCTGGGTGGCATGTGCCCGCGGTGCGAGGGCATGGGATCGGTCTCCGACTTTGATCTCACAGCGCTGTTCGACGACACCAAGTCGCTGGGGGAGGGCGCCCTCACCGTTCCCGGCTACAGCATGGACGGCTGGTACGGCAGGATCTTCAGCGGCGCCGGTTTCGATCTTGACAAACCGCTCGCGAAATTCAGCAAAAAGGAACTCGACAACCTGCTCTACCAGGAGCCCACCAAGATCAAGGTGGAGGGTATCAACCTCACCTTCGAGGGGGTCATCCCGAAAATCCAGAAGTCGATGCTGTCCAAAGATGTCGAAGCAATGCAACCCCATATCAGGGCCTTCGTGGACCGGGCCATCACCTTTCAGGCCTGTCCCGAGTGCGAGGGGACCCGGCTCAGCCCGGAGGCCAGGTCGTCAAAGATCCAGGGCCGAAACATCGCCGATCTGTGCACTATGCAGATCGATGAACTGGCCACATGGGTTCGTGGCCTTGACGAACCGTCGGTGGCGCCGCTCCTGAAGGGGTTGCAGCACCTGCTGGACTCATTTGCCGAGATCGGACTGGGCTACCTCTCGCTCGACCGGCCGGCCGGCACCCTGTCCGGGGGAGAGGCACAGCGGACCAAAATGATCAGGCACCTCGGATCGTCGCTCACCGATGTCACCTACGTCTTCGACGAGCCGACCATCGGGCTGCACCCGCACGACATCGAGCGGATGAACGGGCTGCTGATCCAACTGCGGGACAAGGGGAACACTGTGCTCGTCGTTGAGCACAAACCGGAGACCATCGCGATTGCTGACCATGTGATCGATCTGGGTCCGGGCGCCGGCACCCAGGGTGGCAGCGTCTGCTTTGAGGGGGGTGTTGACGGGCTGCGGTCCAGCGATACGATTACCGGCCGCCACCTCGACGACCGGGCCGCGGTCAAGGAGACGGTGCGGGCGCCGTCGGGCTCGTTGAAGGTACGGAATGCCTCGATGCACAACCTCAAGGACGTGGACCTGGATATTCCGCTCGGTGTCCTGTGTGTCATCACCGGGGTGGCCGGGTCGGGGAAGAGTTCGCTGATTCACGGGTCGGTGGCCGGCGGTGAGGGAGTGGTGGTGATTGACCAGGCCGCGATCAAGGGGTCCCGGCGGAGCAATCCTGCCACCTATACCGGCTTGCTGGAGCCGATCCGGAAGGCTTTCGCCAAGGCAAATGGGGTGAAACCGGCGCTGTTCAGCTCCAACTCCGAGGGGGCGTGCCCCACCTGTAACGGTGCGGGAATCATCTTCACCGAGTTGGGTGTCATGGCCACCGTCGAATCCACCTGTGAGGACTGCGAGGGCAGGAGGTTCCAGGCGTCGGTCCTCGAGTACACCCTGGGCGGTCGCAACATTTCCGAGGTCCTGTCCATGTCGATGGCTGAGGCGGAGTCCTTCTTCGGTGCGGGTGACGCCCGCACACCGGCAGCGCACAAGATCCTGGACCGGCTGGTCGACGTCGGCCTCGGCTATCTGACGCTCGGCCAACCGCTCACCACGTTGTCCGGTGGTGAACGGCAGCGGGTCAAACTTGCCACCCAGATGGCTGACAAGGGCGACGTTTACGTACTCGACGAGCCGACCACCGGCCTGCACCTGGCCGACGTCCAGAACCTGCTGGGCCTGCTGGACCGGCTGGTCGACTCCGGTAAATCGGTGCTCGTGATAGAACACCACCAGGCGGTGATGGCCCACGCCGACTGGCTGATCGATCTTGGCCCGGGCGCAGGTAACGATGGGGGACTGGTGGTGTTCGAGGGAACGCCTGCCGATCTCGTCGCCGCCAAGTCAACGCTCACCGGTGAGCATCTGGCGACCTACGTTGGCGCCTGAAACGGCGGGCTCCTTGTGTCCGGCCGGACACCTGATCACAATCCGGACTGCACCTCGTCCGGGGGCGGCTGTAGCATGCCGGGTATGACAGAGGCCGGGACGGATTGGCGGGTCATCGACGGAGTTGCGACTGCATGGTTTGATGCAGCGTCACTCGGTGAGGGTGCAGCGCCGCGCGCAGCCTCGGTGGAACGGCTGACCCGGAGTTGCCACGGTTCGCTCAGCTTTTCCTCGACGCCGCCGACATTTCTGCGGTCCGGGCGTTCTGGCTTGCGGCTCTCGGATACACGGCCGACCCCCGAGCCGGAGTCAGCGATATCAGTGATCCACGGCGGCTCAATCCGGTGTTTGTGTTCCAGGAGTTGGACCCTTCGGACACGGCGCGTCGATCGCAGCGAAACCGTATCCAGGTGGAACTCGCCGTGCCGTTCGACCTCGTGCAGACGCGGCTCGCAACGATCATCGCCGCCGGTGGGAAGCTTCTTGGCGAGTCAGCAACTCGCTGGCGGGTCGCCGACCCCGAGGGCAACGAACTCATGATTGTCGGTGGGACCTGAGCTCGCGGTTCCTGTCGGCGCATCGGTAGCTTTTGGCTCCTCCTGCGGATCGTTCTGAAACGCCGATAATCTACATTATGTCAAGTGGTGCTCTGCGTAGTGCATCAGATGAAACAGGATGGGCCTCCATATCCCCGGTCCTCCAGCCATACCCGCCCAAGCAAGGACCAGATGTTGCATGGTTGGAGGAACCAGCAGCTTTCCCGTCTCCAGCGTGGCCTGCTGCACTAGTGCGATCTTCTGCTTATCGGGGGGCCGCGTACCCGTGCCGTGAAGTGAGCTCGGCTTCGAGCCGGTTGATCGCTCCGGCAATATTCGTCCGCCTCGAGGATGCCCGGTGGATGCTCTCCAGGTCGATGCGGCGACCTCGTACACAGGCTCCCCTCCCCTGGTGGAACGGGCGACCGTGCTGACCCCGAGGGACGCGCACACCTTCCCGATAACTCTCGCGATGTCCGTCTTGGACGCAGCGACGCCCATCTTGTAGAGGGTCCGCCCATCGACGGACGACCGTCTCCCGTCGCTGCCCATCACCTTGTGCATGATTTCGACGTCGTCGTGCAGCTACGCCTAATCTTCGCCGGCTCCGAGCTCCATCGAAGAACCCGTTGATGGCCGGAACCTTTCGAGACCAGCTTCGGTCGGTGACTGGCGTCAGGCTAGTCCTGAGTCCACCTTTAGGTCCGCCGTCCGGCGGGGGCAGGAGTCGGCGGGTACGCGCAGAGTGCCGGCCATCCCCCACCAGAGCCGGTTCACCTCGACGTACCGATCCGTGGAGTCGAGCGGTTTTTCCCACGGCTTGTCGATGATGTAGTGGATGTTTTTCACCGACGCAGAATCCCAGACCGACGGGTGCTGGTGCTGCAGGGTCTTCAGCGCGTTATACACGTAGGGCAGCGGACGCCAGCGGTCGCGGAAAAACTCGTTGAGGAAGTCCTGTTCGGCGAATGGGAAGCGGGACAGATCGTCCACGGCCGCCAGCCGCCCCACCATGTCGGCGAAGACGGCCTCGTCGGGCGACAACAGGAGGAAGCCGCCGTTCAGGTAGTTGTCGGTCGCACCCGGTTCGGTGACGTGGTCCCTGCCCCGGCAGTGCGTGTAAAAGCAGGTCTCGGGTGTCCAGCTCGGCGGATAGCTCGCGATTCGGTTGGGGTTGCAACGGCAGGCGTGGCAGGCGGCGATGGCCCCGTCGGCCAGCTCCAGCGAGAACAGCTCATCCATGTTCTGGGTCACCAGCATGTCGGCATCCAAGAAGACGACACGCTCAAACTCGGTAAGCCCCCAGACGGCCAGCTTGGTCCAGACCTCCGCGAACCGGGAGTTGGCGTAGCTGTCCACCGCTCCCCCGGCGGGACGCAAAGGTGCCACGTCGCGCAGGAGGCACCCGTCGTCCTGCAGGAGGCGTCGGGTCTGCTCGTCGATCCCCTCGGTCACCATGACGACGAGGGGGACGGTGCTGCCGGAGCGCTCGAGCGAGGCCCGGAGCGTCCGGACCCCGATCAGGTAGTTGGGTTGCGTCAGCAAGGTCACCCATGCGTTCATCGGTGGTGCTCCTGTTCTAGTGGCGGGTCGAGTCAGTCGAGCAGGGCAGCGGTGAACGTGTTGGCGAAGCGGTGCTGCGGGTCGAGCGTCTCGCGCACGCGGCGGAAGGCCTCCCACTGCGGGTAGAGTGCCGGCCAGTCGTAAAGGGACTCGTCGAAGTACTTGCCCCAGTGGGGCCGGCCACCCTCCTCGGACAGGGCCCGTTCCACGTTCCGGAGGAAGCTGTCGCCCTCCTCGGACAGCGAACCATCAGCCGCGTAGTAGACCACGAAGCCGAAGTAGCAGGTGTCCTGGCCGTTGGACGGGCTCAGCCATCCGTCGGACGCGCCGGTACAACGCAGGATCACCGGGTAGTGCATCTTCGGGCGCGTCTCCGCGTGCCAGTCCTTGATCTTCCTGACCACCGCTCCGGCCTGCGCGAGCGGGATGCCGATCTCGACGTTGATCTGTGGGGTCGCAATCCCTCGACAGAACACCTGGTAGATGTCGCCCGTGACGTCGGTGAAGTCCCGGAAGCGTGACACCGTGCGGAGCGACTTGCCGTTGTCGGCAACACCCTTGCTGTCATCGCGCAGCTGCTGCAGCGTAGAGTCCACGGTACTGTTCATGGACGCATTGGTTTTCGCATATTCCATGAGCTGACTGCCGCCGGCTCGGTACCGGGAAATCTCGTCGTCGGTCGCCTCGTTGGCGGTCCACACCTGGACCTGGTTCTCCTGCGGGAACCACCAGGCCTTGGCCAGGATGTTCTCCCGGTTCCAGGTCTCCAAATCCGTCTCGAGCGTGCCTGCGTCGACGGCCTTCTTGACACAGGTGTAAATCATGGTTTCCCGTGCACGCAGGGTCACGGCGGTGATCACGCCCAGTGAACCGAGGCTGAGCTGGACGGCGGGGAAGTCCGGGTGGTCCTGCGCGTACTCCGCGACCGTGCCGTCCGCCAGCACCATCCGGATCGCCAGCGCGGCACCGGCTATCGAGCTCTGCTGCAGGCCCTGACCGTGGGTTCCAGTGGACAGGGCACCGGCCAGAGTCTGCTCGCTGATCACTCCAGGTGAGGCGTCCAGCATTTGCCCGCGCGCGGAGAGGAACGCGTACACCTCGGCCAGTGGGGTGGAACCGCCGAAGGTCGCGGTGTCATCGGTGCTGGAGATCAAGCCGCTCAGCCTGCTCAGGTCCAGGAGCACGCCCGCCCCGTCCGCCACCTGGATCATCCGGCCGGGCGACATCCGGCTCCCGATCATCCGGACCGGGCCGTCGCTCGTGGACAGGAAGTCGCACAACTCCTCCTCTGTGGCTGGAGCAACGACCGACCCGGGTGGCCCCAGCCGGGAGTTCCTGGCCCAGTTGCGGAGCCGGGTGTCCTCACCGGTGAACTCCGGCTCCTGGTGTGGGTAGGCGAGCTGTGTGATAGCCATGACGCGTCTCCTGTAGAAGTTCGGTTCTGCCTTCGAAGCTGCACTGACATGCGGGGCGAATCCACCAGCACGAGGGTCTCCCACTGACGTGAACGAACTTCTCAGTTCTGTAGAAGACATGACATGACAATAGCCTAGCCTCGTTAAGGGGAATGGATACACTGACAAAATGACTGTCGTATGCGTACCCGACTCGAATGCCCGTAATCTCCTCGGAACCCTTCCCGAAGACGTCGAGGTGATCGTCTGGGATGGCGGGGGCGACAAGCCCGAGCGCCTGGCGGATACCGTCTTCTGGGTGCCGCAGGTCGAGGACTCCACAAACCTCGCCGACAAGTTCTCCGCCATGCCGAAGCTCGAAGTCACCCAGCTGACGAGTGCAGGCGTGGAGGACATCCTCGAGCACGTCCCGGACGGTGTGACACTGTGCAGCGCGCGTGGCGTACACGGCCCGGCTGTCGCTGAGCTGGTCCTGGCCGTCGTCCTGGCCACGTTACGTCGGCTGCCTCACTTCGGCGAAGCGCAACGACAGGGCAGGTGGGATCCGATGGAGGCCGACGACCTGCGCGACAAGCGCGTCCTGATTATCGGCGCCGGTGACCTCGGAAAACAGACCGCCCGCCGGCTGCGGAGCTTCGACGCCGCTCCCGTGCTCGTGGCGCACACGGCACGGGACGGCATCCACGCCACCTCGGAGCTGCCGAGCCTGTTGCCCGAGGCTGACGTGGTGGTGCTGACCGTTCCACTGACCTCGGACACGACCGGGCTCGTGGACGCCGAGTTCCTCTCCCGGATGCCCGACGGCGCCCTGCTGGTCAATGTCGCGCGCGGTAAGGTCGTCGACACCTCGGCACTGCTCGCAGAACTGACGGCCGGCCGGCTGCACGCCGCCCTGGACGTGATGGAGCCGGAGCCGCTACCCGCTGACCACCCGCTGTGGAAGGCGCCGAACCTGATCATCACCCCGCACGCAGCCGGCTCCATTGTGCAGTCCGGTCCGCGAGCCTTCGCGCTGGTCAACGCACAGGTCCGCCGCTATGTGGCCGGCGAGGACCTCGTCAACGTCGTGACGGGTGCCGGCTGAGCCCTCAGGCGTACGCCGTGAAGTGCGGGCCGAGACTGTCGAGCCAGGCGACCGGATGCACCGCCACGGCGTCACTGCCAGGCCGGGCCCACACAGCGGCGACCGCCTCCTCCAGCGCCGCACCGGTTCGGGCGAACTGGTAGCGGTCCAGCACCCAGCGGCGATTCGCCGCGCGGACCGGCGCCAGGGCGTCGAGGTCTTGGATCAGGTCCGCCACCTGGTCGCGGATCAGCAGCGGTCGCTGGTCCGGGACCCGCCAGGCACCAGGTGCCTCGAACAGCTCGTGACCACCGCCGCCGTCGTAGCCGACCACGAGACAGCCCGAGGCCAGCGCCTCGGCGACCGGCAGACCGAAGCTCTCGGTGTGCCCGAGTGCGACGAAGACCGCTGAGCTCCCCAGGGTGGCGGCCACCTCCGCCCGTGGGGCCTGGACCATTTCCACCAGATCCACCCCCGAGAGCCGTGGCTCATCAGTCAGCAGCCGTATCAGCAGTGAGGCCTCCCGCGGCCGCTTCTTGGGGAACCAGCTCACCCGGAGCTGCCCGGTCGCACCGGGAACGAACAGCTCGCCGTCTACCGGGTTGGGAACCACGCTCAACGGCAGGCCGGGCAGCGCAGCGGCCAGCACGTCGCGGCTCTCCGCGGACACCACCCAGATCGCGGGCGCCGGCGTCCACCCAGGAAAATCCTCGCCGGGGGCACCGGCGGCGAAGGTGTAGAAGTGGTTCTGATTGAAGATGACCTTGCGGGCTCCGGGTGCCGGATCGCTGCCCTGGACGGTCGGTGTCTCCGGCAGCACCAGGAGGTCGTTGGCGCCGATCGGAGTGGTGGCCCCGAACACCTTCGGCACGTCGTCGGCGATCCAGTCGGTACGGTCGTCCGGGTCGGGCAGCCACAACCAGGCCTCGTGGCCGCGCTCACGCAGCAGCCGCACGTGCTGGGTCATTACGTGCACGCCGCCGCTGTGGTGTCGAGTGGCGAAACCCGCGTAGATAATCCGCCTCGGAGATGGTCGGGGACGGCTCACCATACCGGAGGGTTGAGGTACCAGGACGCACCGCTTCCGACGTTGTCGGCGGGGAACGAGTCCGGTCCGAGGCCGACGTCCGCCCGCCACCCGTTGCCCCACTTGGCGTCCAGGCCGTGGAGGATTTCCGCCCGGTTGCCCTCGGAGGTCTGACCGGTCCGGTTCATCGTCTGCCGCCGCAGGTGCGAGACGTAGGCGCCCTCCGTGATCACGCATCGCAAGCCGGCAGCCCGCACACGGATCGCCAGGTCGATGTCCGCGCCGTAGCCGTGCCGTGGGAAGGCGACCTCATCCAGACCCCCCAGCTCGACGACGGGAGGCACTGCGAACGCTATCGCGGTGCCGTCACAGAAGTGGACGTCGCGAATTACCTCACGCGGGACGTACTCCGCAGCGGTAGGCGGAATTGCATGGGCCCGCTGGTGAAGCCAAAAGTCGTCGTAGCAGGCCGCCGCAAGCGCGATGTCGTTCGCGGTTGAGAAGGGCGCGAGCAATCCGTCGAGGAATCCGGGCGACAGCCGGATGTCGTTGTTGAGCACTACGCAGACCGCATGTCCATCGCGCAATGCCGTCTGCAGAGCCCAGTTCGCGGCGCCGATCCACCGCAGGTTGCGCCCTGGGCGGTGGACCGAGATGCGCCCCTCAGGGAGAACGTAGTCGCCGGCGTTGTCGACCACCACGATGCGCAGGGCAGGGTCAAGATCGCTTCCGTCGCGGCACAGGTCATGCACGACCGCGTCGGTTAGCTCCGGCGAACCGAATGCGGGGATGACTACCAGTGCGGACGCGGTGGTAGTGGAATCGGTCACGGCTCGGCGCGGGCCGCGCGGCCCCAGCGGTTGCCGGTCAAGGTGGTCACGAACATTGGTTCCCGTCCGGTCGAGTGGCATTGCACCACGGCACCGAACAATACCGGATTTTTGCTATATCTTTTGCTATCAGACCGCACAGGCCGACGGGACCGGCCCCATATGCATCACCGATGCGTCCGCGCCCCGGTTCGACAAGGGCATGATTGGATCCATCGGGAAACTAGGTGCCGAACCCAAACTCGCAGCCCGCACCCCGCGCCCCGCGCGCGTAAAGCGAAGGACCTAGGAGCAGAAATAATCATGAACGACCGTGACCGCCTCTCCGGAAAACTGAATTTCAGTCTCCGGGAAGTTCAGTCAACAGGACTACGTCCCATGCCTCATTGTTCTCGATCGCAGTCCGGCGTTCGGCTTTGTCTTCTTCGCTCATCTTCCTGGCGCGGGGCGCTCCGGGCTTGGTGAACCCTGCGGCCTTTCAGTCGGTGTAATTGTAGGTCGTGGCGACTCCTGAGTAGGTTCACCGGACATAGGAAGGCCCGCCGAAAACAGGACCGTTCAGGGATTGAGAACGCTCCGCAGGCTCGGCAGATGACGGCCGTGCCAGCCAAAAGACCCAGCCTTTTCGCGTTCCGCGCTACGGCATACTTCATGACCTTGAGGTGGCTCCGCCGCCGAGCGCGTGTCTTCCGCTGCTACCTCCGATGGGATGACAGCACCGGCTTCGCCGCCGCTGAGGACGCTGCGCAGGAAGTTTGCTGTAGGCGGTCCGGGTAGGGCCGGGCGACCCGCCGCACGACCCGAAGAGCTGGCTGGTCATGCTGAGTCGGCCCGGGCGGCGACGAACCTCACCGAACGCACGCACCTGACGCGCCGAGGCGCCCGGCTGAACGCCGGCGGCGCGGCCAAGGCTCAGTCGAGCCAGTCCGGACGGCCAGCGAGGCCGACCCGGTAGCGCGCCGCGTCCTCGGAGGGGCTATGCGGTCCGAGAGCCAGCTGGAAGGTCCGCAACTGCCAGCGGGTGCGCTGCAAACGGAAGCGGGCCGTGGGCGAGCGGTCACCGCGGCCGGGCACCCCGGCGAGGGGGGCCACGGACGGGGAGACCACCAGCGCCCCGGCGCTGGCGAGGCCGTTGTAGAAGATTCGCTCGGCCCAATTCAGCCCGCCCGGGGCGGAGAGGAAAGTAAGGAGTTCGGCGGGTACGGGTTCGAGGTCGGGCTCCACCGCGCGCAGGGCCTCGGCGAGTTCCCGGCGGTTGACCGGGAGGTCCTCGGCCCCAAGGGCCCGGGCGCTGCGGGACCAGTCGGCGACGTAGGTGTCGGCCCAGTTACGACCGAACTGTGGGGCCAGGTCCTGACCGATGGCCTCCTGGGCCCCGAGGAAGGCGTCGGTGAAGGCCAAGTGAACCCAGCGGAGCAAGGCAGGGTCGGAGGCGGCGTAGGCGCGGCCGTCGTCGGTGCGGCCGCGGACCCGTTCGTGCATGCCGCGGATCCGCGCCGATTCCCGCCCGGCGAGCTCCGCGGAGCCGAAGGTGCTCACGGTGAGCCACCGCGCGGTCCCGGCAAGGCGGGCCCAGGGGTCGCTGCGGTAGGAGGAGTGCCGCGCCACCCCGGCCATCGCCAACGGGTGCGCGCCCTGCCCGAGGAGCGCCGCGACCCCTCCGACGAGGGTGGAGAGGTCGCCATGGACCCGCCACACGACGCCATCGGGCTCGAACCAGCCCGGTCCCTCTCCGACCAGGGCGATCTCGCGCACCCAGTCCGGCGCCCCGGTGGGGTCCCCGGAGACCCGGGCGCGGAAGGCGCGGCGGACGCGGTGGGCCAGGTCGGCGGGGTGCGGTATCGGGCTATCAGGCATCATGCTCCAAAGATAGGTCAGGTACGACGGACACCCTGGACAGGACTCCACTACAAAGCGTAGAACATGGCCCTGACACGGCGATTGACGCGGGGACTCAGAGACTGGACTGATACCCGCGAATCGACCAGCAAGTGACCAGATGCCCGAGCGTGCCCTCCAAAGTCAGAAGAGCGTTGGTGCTTCGGTGTCGATGCCGGTGAACGGGGGCCGGACGATCGGCTCGTTCCATCCGTGCCCGAGGAGGGCTGCGCGCAGTGTGAGCGACTGGGCGCGGAACTGGGGTCGGCCGACGCCGCGCCACCGGAAGGTCGAGGCGTTGGCAAGCTGGCCCTTTTGGGACCGGTCAAGCACATTCAACGCCTGGGTACCGGGCAACAGGTGGGTGTCTGTTCCGGTGCTGGCATGGACGTGAAGCAGCACGACAAACCGATGATCCGCACTAGTAACCCGTATCGGCGATCCCAGGACCGATGCGTTGTACCGCTACCCGGTGACGTGGACCGATCCACCGTGCCGATTCCTTGTACCGATACCCAGTGACGTGGACCGATTCCTAGTACCCAATCCTCGTGAGATTCGCTGACCATCACCGACAGCTGACGCAAACGGTTGCCACGAACTGGCCATCAGCATAAGGTCCCGTCATGGACATCATTCTGGTACCCGGGTTCTGGTTGGACGCATCGTCGTGGGACGAGGTCACTCCCCCGCTCACCGCAGCCGGACATCGCGTCCACCCGCTCACGCTTCCGGGGCTGGAGGCGAAGGAAGCCCCTCGGGCCGGAATCGGTCTGCGCCAGCACATTGACGCGGTGGTGGCAGCGATCGACGCCACCGCCGGACCGGTCATCCTGGTAGGACACTCGGCTGGCGGGGCGATGATCTACGGGGCAATCGACCAGCGGCCAGACGTCGTCCTCCGGGGTATCTACGTGGACAGCGGTCCCCTCGGCGAGGGCGGTGTCATTAACGACGAGTTGCCTTCCGATGGCGATGAGGTGCCGCTCCCCCACTGGGACGTCTTTGAAGACGAAGATCTCGTCGACCTCACCCCCGACCTGCGGGAAGCCTTTATCCGGCGTGCCATCCCGCAGCCCAAAGGGGTGGCTACCGATCAGCAACGGCTTCACAATGAGCGCCGCTTCGCGGTGCCTGCCACGGTGATCTGCTGCGAGTTCAGCTCCGATCAGCTCAGGCACTGGATTGCGGCCGGCGACCCCAACGTCGCCGAGCTCACCCACATCAACGATGTTGAGTACGTTGATCTGCCCACCGGACATTGGCCACAGTTCACCCGTCCTGCCGATCTGGGTGCAGCGATCCTGGCGGCCGTCGACCGCCAGCAGTAACTAGATCGCCCTCTGCCGACGCCTACCCCCAACCGGTGTCGCCACCTGCCGAAGTCCAGCCTTGCCGACTCGCTTCTGTCGACGTTGGTTCCCCGGCGGTGGTGCACCCAAATAGTGCCGACGCGTCGCCCCTGCGGGTAGAAGAGTGACCCGGAGCTCCGAAGGGGTTGAATCGGGGTTCTGGAGGGGGTGAATCAGTGCTCACGTAGCCGAAGAGGTGCCGGATCGGGTCAGGAGCCGCTGATATTGACCAGCCAGCCCACTCCATAACGGTCGGTGCACATGCCGAAGCTGTCGCCCCATGGCGCCCGCTCCATCGGGACCGTGACGGACCCGCTGCCCGACAGTTTGTCCCAGTAGCCGCGGAGCTCCCCCTCGTCCTCCCCGCTCAGCGACACCGAAAAGTTGTCACCCTCGGTGTATTTCATGCCGGTGGGGACGTCGGCACCCATTAGCACCAGGCCGGCTTCGGTTTCCAGCTGCCCATGCATGATCTTCTCGGCATCGGAAGGATCCTGGGTGGCCTGATAGTCGTCGAAGGTGCTCATGGTCAGCTCACCGGCGAAGACCGACTGATAGAAGGTCATCGCCTCCCGCGCGTTGCCTTTGAAATTGAGGTAGGGGTTCAGTCGGGTGGTCATCACAATCTCCTTCGGTTCTGACGGAAACTATCGCTGACAGGCCCCCGGGGAGTCTGCCCGTCCGGTGAAACTGACCCGCATCGGGGTCAACCGGTGGTGGCGAACCTTTTAGCTGAACGCACCTTGTGCTTCTCGGCTTCAACCTCACGATCCTTGGGAGGCGCCGTGGTGACCAGATCGTCAAGAAGGTGAGCTGTCACGTGGGCGATGCGCTCAACTGCCGCGTCAAACACCTCCTGGTTTGCCTTCGACGGACGGGTTGACCCACTGACCTTTCACACAAACTGCAGGGCCGCTGCGTGAATCTCGTCGTCAGTGGCCGACGGTTCAAAATTGGACAGAGTACGGATGTTTCTGCACATATTCCATAGCGTAGGCCTAGTTCACCGTCGGGGGAATAGCCTCCCCAATTCAGTTGCGGCACCATTCCATGCCTAGAGTTGAGGCACTCCCGACTGAAGGATCATGATGCATTTCGAACGACACGGCAGCGGCAAACCCCTTCTTCTGGTGCACGGCCTCGGATCGAGCCTTCGCACCTGGGACCCCATCATGCCGGCGCTCACCGCTGAGCGTGACGTCATCGCCGTCGACCTACCCGGTTTCGGTAAAACCCGCCCCCTGATCGGGACCGTGACGGTCGGAACCCTGGCAGACGCCGTCGAGCGCTTCATCCACACCGAGGGACTGAACGGGATAGATCTGGCGGGAAGCTCAATGGGCGCACGGATCGTCCTCGAACTCGCACGGCGTGGTCATAGCGGCGCCACCGTTTCACTCGATCCGGGAGGCTTCTGGAACGACGGCCAGCGACGGGTCTTCGGCGCCAGCATCACCGCTTCCGTCGCGCTGGTGCGTGCCATCCGCCCGGCGTTACCGTTCCTGACCCGCTCGGCGGTCGGCCGGACCGCGCTCCTTGCCCAGTTCTCGGCGAAGCCCTGGCAGCTCGATCCGAGCCTGGTGCTGACCGAGCTGGAGGGGTTCTCGAACTCCCCCAGCCTTGACGAGGCCCGCCGTTCGCTGATCGAAGGCCCGGTCCAGCAGGGCGCCCCGGAGGGATCCCTTGCGGGCACCGTGGTGATTGGATGGGGCCGCAAGGACCGAGTCACCGTCCCCAGCCAGGCTGCTACCGCGCAGAAACGCTTTCCTGACGCGAAGCTGCACTGGTTCGACGAGTGTGGCCACTTCCCACACTGGGACCAGCCCGAACAGACCGCTCGCCTGATCCTGGCGAGCACGTCCTGAACCCGCGGCTGGTTGCCGCCTGGCTGGCAATCGATCTGGCACTGATAGTTGCGTTCGCTGCGACAGGGCGTTCCACCCACGAATCTGGGCTGGCGATTGCCGGCATCCTGAGCACCGCCGGACCGTTCCTGGCTTCCTGCCTGCTGACCTGGGGTGTGACCCGGGCGTGGCGTTCACCCGCCGCTCTCTGGCCCACTGGCATCCTGGTCTGGCTCGGGACGGCCCTCGGCGGTCTTGCCCTTCGCGCTCTTCTCGGCGGTGGAATGGCGGTCAGTTTCCAGCTCGTCGCGATCGGCGTGCTCGGCCTGCTGTTGCTCCTCCCCCGTGCTGCCGCCGCGGTGTTCATGCGACGCCCCGCCGCTTCGGGATAGATTTGCAGGTGAGCCTACCCATCAGTCAGTTTCGCCACCGTCGCCAAGGAGCTACACCATGATTACCGCCTTTGTTCTGATCCAGACCGATGCTTCACGGATTCCCGAATGCGCGCAGGAGATCTCCGACATCGAGGGCATCAGCGAGGTGTACTCGGTAACCGGCGAGTGGGACCTCATTGCCATTGCCAGAGTCAGCCGCCACGAGGACCTCGCCGACGTGATTGCCGACCGGCTCTCCAAAATTGATGGCGTCGAGTCCACCACCACCCAGATCGCGTTCCGCTCCTATTCCAAGCATGATCTGGATACCGCCTTTTCGTTGGGCTTCGAAGGCTAGGATGCGGGTCGAAATCGCGGTTCAGGACGCCGCCGGTGCCGCGATTGCGTACAACGCCGGTGCCGTACGCGCTGAGCTATGCGTGGGCCTTCCGCTGGGCGGGCTCACTCCCTCGATAGGCCTGATCCGGCAGCTACGGTCAACGGTTCCGGCGCTGCCCCTCCAGGTGCTGGTCCGTCCCCGGCCCGGTGGTTTCAGGTATTCACCGTGGGAGCTCGACCTGATGGCCGACGACATTTCGGCAGCCGCCGCTGAAGGTGTGGCGGGCATCGTTGTCGGGGTCCTGACCGAAGCTGGAATGGTCGACGCGGACGCGATACGCGCCCTGCGCCAGGTGGCTCCAGAGCTTGAATACACCTTTCATCGGGCCATCGACCACACCCCCGCTCCCCTCGGCTCCCTGGACCTCATCGCCGACGCCGGATTCGTCAGGATCCTCACCTCGGGTGGCGCGCCCACCGCGGGTCAGGGCATCGCCACGCTGCGTGCCATGGCGGCGGCCGGTAACGGACTGACCATTCTGGCCGGTGGCGGGGTAGTTCCCGACGACCTGCCGCAACTCGCTGCCGCCGGCATCACCGAGGTCCACCTCTCGGCCAAGGCAACCCATCACCCCTCCGGTGCAGGTGTCCCCCTTGGCGTGGCAGATACCGAGGGCAACAGCTACCAGGTCACCGATCCCCAACTGGTCACCGCAGTGATTCAGCAGGCAAACCTGCTGGGCTAGGCTGAACCGCCCGTCACCCGTACCCATTTCTGGAGCGCCGCCTGCGCCGCGCCCGAATCGATAGACTGCTCGGCCCGCAGCATCCCCGCCCGGATCCTGTCCACCAGTGGTCCGTCGTGGCTGGCATCGTCCGCCACCAGCCCGGCCGCTGCATTGAGCACGACGGCGTCCCGGACCGGCCCGCGCTCGCCTGCCAGCAGGGCGCGCACCACCCGGGCGTTGCTGGCACCGTCCGACCCGCGGAGGGCATCAACCGGCGCCACCGGCAAGCCGAAGTCGTCCGGGTGGACCGTGTGTTCGGTGACAGCACCGTCCCGAACCTCCCAGATGGTCGATGAGCCGCTGGTGGTGAGCTTGTCACGTCCATCGCTGCCACGGAAGACGAGGGCGCGGATGCCCCGTGCCGCCAAAACCCCTGCCATCAGCGGTGCCATCCGCTCGCTCGCACACCCCATGGCCTGCGCATCGACCCCTGCCGGGTTGCTCAGGGGCCCCAGAAAGTTGAATGCAGTGGGAACCCCAAGCTCGCGCCGCGGGACCGCCACATGGCGCATGGAGGGGTGGAAGACCTGCGCGAAACAAAAAGTGATCCGCGCCTCTTCGGCCGAACGGGCGACGTCGTCAATCGACAGGTCCAACCGGACCCCCAACGCCTCAATCACATCGGCGGCCCCCGCCGATGAGGAAGCGCTGCGGTTACCGTGCTTGACCACCTTGGCACCGGCGCCCACCGCCACCAGGGACGACATGGTGGAGATGTTCAACGTGTTCAGGCCGTCCCCTCCGGTTCCCACAATGTCCAGGGTTGGCCCGGGGACCACGATGCGGTGTGCGCGGGCCAGCATCGCCTCCACCAGGCCGACCAGTTCGCCGACCGTTTCGCCTTTGCTCCGCAGCCCCACCAGGAAGCCCGCAATCTGTGCGTGGGAGGCCTCGCCCTCCATGATCTGGTCCATCGCCCAACGGGTCTGATCGGAGGACAGATCGTCCCCCTGAATCAGGGCGGAGATCAGTGCGGGCCAGGTCGGTGATCCGCTGGCGGGGCTGGAAATCGTCGTCACACCTCAAGGTTATCTACGAATTGTAGAAAGTCATCTGCTGGCATCTTCCGCGCCGTTACTGGGATGGCGCGTCCCCCATAGCCCTGGGGACGCGCCGGGGTGCCCCCAGCATTGGTGAACTGGTCCTTTTTAGAGACATAATGGCTCTGTGACATCTGCGACTCAAGCCCCCAGTACCACGGCGCATCCGACGCTGAACCGCCCCAACATGGTCTCCGTAGGAACCGTTGTCTGGCTGTCCAGTGAATTGATGTTCTTCGCCGGACTATTCGCCATGTACTTCACCCTGCGCTCCACCTCGAGTGAGATGTGGGCGATGGAGACCGAAAAGCTGAACGTACCGTTCGCCCTGATCAACACGATCATCCTCGTGCTGAGCTCGGTGACCTGCCAGTTCGGTGTCTTCGCCGCCGAGCGGTTGCAGCCACGCCGGACCGGCAGCGTCTTCTCCCCCCTCAAATGGGGCATGATCGAATGGTTCCTCTTGACCTTCCTCATGGGCTCCATCTTTGTGGCAGTCCAGGGCTACGAGTACGCCGTACTGGTCTCCGAGGGTGTATCCCTGTCGTCCAACGCCTACGGATCCTCGTTCTACATCACCACAGGCTTCCACGGCCTCCACGTCCTCGGCGGGCTGATCGCCTTCCTGTTCATCATCGGACGCGGTTTTGCGGCCAAGCGATTCGGTCACTTTGAGGCCACCTCGGCCATCGTGGTGTCGTACTACTGGCACTTCGTCGACGTCGTCTGGATCGCGTTGTTCATCATCATCTACTTCCTGAAGTAACCCTTAGTTGAAGCCTCTTCTACTAGGTGTAGAATTCCATCAAGCGGTACCGGCAGTGATTGCACGACAGAAGGCAGGAACCAGCAAGTGAAGGCACTTTCGCAAAGGCGACGTCATCCCCTGGCAGCAGTAGCTTTGTTGCTCATCGGATTACTCTTCACGGGCGGCGTGTACGCCCTGGCGAGCAGCACCAACGAAGCCAAGGCCCAGAGCTTTTCCGCCGACGAGGTGGCTGAGGGCGAGAAACTGTTCGTCGCCAACTGCGCCACCTGTCACGGCGTGGGAGCCGTGGGCTCCGACAACGGACCGTCGCTGGTTGGCGTAGGCGCGGCGTCCGTCGACTTCCAGGTGGGCACCGGCCGCATGCCGATGCAGATGCAGGGCCCGCAGGCCCAGGTCAAGCCACCCCAGTTCAACGACGAACAGACCATGCAGATGGCCGCCTATGTTGCCTCACTCGGCGCCGGCCCCGCCATCCCTGGCGAGGAAGCCCTGGATACGAGCGACGCGGATCCCGCCAACGGTGGCGTGGTCTTCCGGGTGAACTGTGCCATGTGCCACAACGCGGCTGCAGCAGGGGGCGCGCTCACCCGTGGCAAGTACGCCCCGGCCCTGTCCGGGTCGACGGCGAAGCACACCTATGAGGCCATGGTCACTGGTCCGCAGAACATGCCGGTCTTCAATGATGCGAACATCACTCCCGAAGACAAGCGCGATGTCATTGCTTTCCTTGAGACCATCGACGAGCAGGGTTCACCAGGCGGAGCCGACCTGGGCGCACTCGGCCCGGTCTCCGAAGGCTTGTTCATCTGGGTAGCCGGACTTGGCGTGATCATCGCCTTCACCGTCTGGCTCACGGCCCGGTCGTCCTAGACGCCATGATGCACCGCACGCTACCGGTGGGTAGCAACACCACACCTAACACCAGACCACAAGTGAAGTTTTATCAGAAGGATGCGAGGGATCATGGCCGATCATAGTCACGGCAGTCCAGAGAGTACTGGCGTCGTAGCTAGGCCCGGTCAGGGCGATGTGCAGAAGTTCCAGAACCCTGGACTGCCACCGCACCGTCCCCGCCTTGCTGACAGGGACCCACGCGCCGAGAAGCGCGCCGAGCGACAGGTAGCGATTCTCTTCCTCGTGTCGATTATCGGAACCGTCTTGTTCTTCGTCGGTTACTTCTTTATCCCCCTCGACGAGACCATCGCTACCCTCCGCCTGCAGAACCTCACCCTAGGCCTCGGCACCGCTTTTGCCATGTTGGGGATCGGCGTCGGGATTGTGCACTGGGCCAAAACCCTGATGCCCGACCATGAGGTCTCAGAAGACCGCCACGAGATCCGCACCGAAGCGGACCGCGCTGACGCCGAAAAAATCATCAACGACATTGTTGAAGAGACCGGCATCAAGCGCCGTCCCCTCATCCGGAACACCCTGCTGGGTGCCATGCTTCTTGCTCCCCTGCCAGCGGTCTTCATTTTCCGAGACCTGGGCCCACTGCCCGGTGACTCGCTACGCCACACGTTCTGGGAATCCGGGATGCGGCTGGCCCGCGATCCAAGCGGTACCCCGATCAAAGCTTCGGATGTGACTATAGGGTCAGCCTTCCACGTCATCCCCGAGGGACTCTCGGACTCCGAGCACTACCTCGAGGAGAAGGCCAAGGCAGTAGTTCTGCTGATGCGGTTGAGCCCTGAGTCGCTCAACCCCTCACCGGAACGTGAGGATTGGGGCTACGAAGGAATTGTTGCCTACTCCAAGATTTGTACGCACGTGGGTTGCCCTGTTGCACTTTACGAACAGCAGACCCACCACCTGCTTTGCCCGTGCCACCAGTCGACGTTCGACCTCACGCAGGAATGCAAGGTCATCTTCGGTCCTGCCGCACGACCGCTACCGCAGCTGCCCATCGCCGTTGATGACGAGGGCTACCTCATCGCTACCAGCGATTTTCAAGAGCCTGTAGGACCAAGTTTCTGGGAGCGTGGCTGACATGAGCAGCACGACAACGCAAAACACCTACCAACCGAAAACCAGCGTTGGAAAGATCACCAACTACGTCGACTCACGGGTCGGCGGATCTGGGATCGTCAAGGAGTTCGGCCGGAAGATCTTCCCGGATCATTGGACGTTCATGTTCGGTGAGGTGGCGCTGTATTCCTTCGTCATCCTGCTTCTTTCCGGTACTTTCCTGACCTTCTTCTTCGATCCCTCGATGGCGGAGACCCACTATGAGGGCAGCTACATCCCTTTGCGCGGGGTGGAAATGTCCGAGGCTTATGCCACCTCACTGAACATCTCGTTTGATATCCGTGGCGGGCTGTTTATGCGCCAGGTCCACCACTGGTCGGCACTGCTCTTCGTTGCCGCCGTCTCGGTTCACATGCTCCGCGTCTTCTTCACCGGCGCCTTCCGGCGCCCCCGCGAGCTCAACTGGGTGGTGGGTTGCGTCCTGCTGATCCTGGCCATGGCTGCCGGCTTCACCGGATACTCCCTTCCCGATGATCTGCTTTCCGGCAACGGTCTGCGTATCATCGACGGCGTCATCAAATCCATTCCGGTGGTCGGTACCTACATCAGCTTCTTCCTGTTCGGCGGAGAGTTCCCCGGCACGGTCATCATTCCTCGGCTGTATGTCCTGCACATCCTGCTGATCCCAGCAATCATCCTGCTGATGATCGTGATTCACCTCTTCATGGTGGTGACCCACAAGCACACCCAGTTCCCCGGTCCGGGCCGCACAAACGACAACGTGGTGGGTTTCCCGGTTGGCCCCGTGTACGCTGCCAAGGCTGGTGGATTCTTCTTCATCGTGTTCGGAATCGTCGCTGCAATAGCTGCAGCCTTCACGATCAACCCGATCTGGAACTACGGACCGTACGATCCCTCCCCTGTGTCCGCAGGAACCCAACCCGACTGGTACATCGGTTGGGTCGACGGTGCTCTGCGCCTGATGCCAGGTGTTGTGGGCGGCTTCCCGTTGGAATGGGAGCTCGCAATGCCTTGGGGCGTCAACACGCTCTCGCTAAACGTGCTCGTTCCAGCTCTGGTCCCTGCTGGAATTGTCTTCACCCTGATGTTCGCCTGGCCGTGGATCGAGTCCTGGCTGACGAAGGACAAGCGGGAACACCACCTGTTGGACCGTCCCCGCAACGCACCATTCCGCACGGCGGTCGGTGTGGCTGGAGTCGCCTTCTACTGCATCATGTGGGCAGCGGCCAGCTCCGACCTTATCGCCACCCACTTCTTCGTTTCGCTCAACGACGTCACTTACTGGTTGCGGGTGCTGTTCTTCGTGGGCCCGGTCATCGGCTTCATGGTTGCCCAGCGCATTGCGCTGGCCCTGCAGCGCAAGGACCGGGAGATCGCCCTCCACGGTCGGGAGACCGGCCGGATTGTACGGCTCCCCCACGGCGAGTTCATCGAGGTGCACGAACCGCTCGATGAGTACAAGCGCTACAACCTGGTCAACTACGAGTCCCACGACGTTCTGCCCGCGCAGGCCGACATCAACGGACACGTCACCAGGACAGAGAAGGCACGTGGCCGCCTGTCACGCTTCTTCTTCGAAGACCGCGTCGCCCCGGTCACCCCGGCCGAGTTGGCAGCAGCTCACTCGCACGGACACCACGACGCGATCGCCGAACAGCACGATAAAGCGGCAGTCTCGAAGTAGGATCCCCACAAAAGACCCGGTCCAGCTCATCGCTGGACCGGGTCTTTTGCTTTCTCGAGGGACCGCAAGCACCCCGGAGAGGTGATGCACGGGCAGCCAGCCGTCTCAGGGGCTGTTGAGCCGCTTGGCGGTATAGGCGCGGGGAGACCGGACCCCTGGCCGCTGCAGCGGCACCCAGAGCTTGTAGCGGTCGGCCCGGTAGTAGGACACCGAATAGTCGATCATCGACCGTGCCACGTAGGCGTGCCGCTGAATCTTCAGGACGGGCGCACCCAGGTCAACATTGAGGAGGCGGGCGATCGATGCGGATGCCGCCGTCGCCTCAATGGTGTCCTCTCCCCACTCCATCAGCAGCCCGAACCGTTCGCTGAGAACGTTGTACAACGACGTCGGTGCGGGTTCGTCGAGGATTCCCGGCACCCGGTGGGCAGGAATAAAATTCTCGTCAACGCTCATGGGTTCGCCGTCAGCCAGCAATTGCCTTCTGAACCGCACCACCGGCTGGCCCTGCTCCAGCTGCAACTCCCTGGCGATCAGAGGTGTAGCGCCGATCTGTTCGAAGCTCAGCACCCTGGCATCGGGAACCATGCCGCGGCGGTGCATCTCCTCGCTGTAGGAGGTGAGCTTCATCTGCAGGTCGAGCTTCGTGTGTGCCACGAAGGTGCCCAGCCCCACGATCCGTTCCAGAATCTCCTCAGCGACGAGGGCGTCAATCGCGTGCCGCACCGTCATTCTGGCCACCCCGAAGTGCCGGGTCAGTTCCCGCTCCGAGGGGATCGCGGTTCCCGGCTCCGCGTGCTCGACAATCAGCTCGCGGAGGATCTCCCGGAGCTGCACATGCTTCGGCATCGACGATCCGGGGCTCAGCCCGCGTTCCAATGAGCGCAACAAAGTACTTGACAACGGCAGGACCCTTCTTCAAGCTCCAGACGACAGGGGGGTGGCCCTATTCTACGGCGCGCTAGGCTCCACTGTGTGGTTGGGGCGACGGGTGGTGCGGGGCCAACCCGGGGTGGATTTGTCCCGCTCACGAGAGGTATCGTTGACTATCGTTATATATCGTTGAACATGACTGAGGAGAGCACTATGCGCAATTCATACCCGGCCGGCGGCTTCGGCGGCAACAACATTGATGGCATGTGGCAGGCAGTGGAAGAACTGCGGTCACGCTTCGAAAAGCGGGCGGGCACCCGGGCAGGTCGCGGTGAGGTGCGGTCCGCGGTCCTGGCCCTGCTTGCCGAACGGCCCATGCACGGCTACCAGATCATCCATGAGATCGAGGAGCGTAGCGGCGGCAGCTGGAAGCCCAGCGCTGGCTCTGTCTACCCCACCCTGCAGCTCCTGGCCGACGAAGGTTTCATCAGTGCGGAGGAGTCCAACGGTCGCAAGATCTACTCACTCACCGAGGCTGGCCGCGAGGAAGTAGCTGGCGCCGGTGCGGGGGCACCGTGGGCCGCCAGTGGCCAAGGAAATGGCGCAGGTTTCGCAGCCCTGCCCAAAGCGGGCGTCGAACTGGCGCAGGCCGCCGCCCAGGTAGGTCGCACCGGATCCCCGGAGCAGGTTCAGGAGGCCGTCAAAGTCCTCAATGACGCCCGACGCCGGCTGTACTCAATCCTCGCCCAGGATTGACGCGCGTGACATGGGGTCGCCGGGGCCGGACAGATCCGTTGCCCGGCGTCGGGGACACCCAGGCCCGCTACCGCCGCATCCTCCGCTTTGCCGCCTGGCATCTCGCGGTGACCTGGTGGTTTGAGCTCTTCCTCCCCCGCATCGGGCTTGGAAGGATTGCCGAACGCACCCGGACGCGGCGGATGCTGCGCTTCGCCCAGCGTTTCCGGGTGCTTGCTGTGGATCTGGGCGGTCTGATGATCAAGGTGGGACAGTTCCTCTCCTCGCGGCTTGATGTACTGCCGCCGGAAATCACCGCTGAGCTCGAGGGCCTGCAGGACGAGGTGCCCCCGGTCCCCTTCCGCTACATCCGCGCCCTCGCCGAGGCGGAACTCGGCGCGCCACTCAGCCAGGTGTTTGCCTCGGTTGATGAGACACCGATTGCCGCGGCGTCCTTCGGCCAGGCACACCGGGCACAGCTTCAGCCCGGCGATGCCTCGGAGACCGGGCTCGACAGCGTGGTGCTCAAGGTCCAGCGCCCGGGCATCGATACGATCGTCGACGTCGACCTGGCGGCCCTGCGCAAGGTGGGTGGGTGGCTCAGCCATGTCCGTCTGGTGTCGTCCCGCGCAGATATGCCGGCCCTGGTTGAGGAGTTCGCGCAGATCAGTCTCGAAGAAATCGACTATCTCCATGAGGCAGCGAATCTTGAACGGTTTGCCGACGATTTCTCCGACGACAATCGCGTAACCGTACCCGACGTCGTGTGGGAGCGGAGTACCCGCCGCGTCCTCACCCTCCAGGACGTCACGGCGATCAAGATCACTGACACCAAGGCACTGCTGGCCGCCGGCATCGACCCGGCACAGGTCGCCCCGGTGTTTGCCTCGGTCATGTTTGATCAGCTATTTACCCAGGGCTTCTTCCACGCCGATCCGCACCCCGGCAATATCTTCGTCACGCCGGGCAACGGTTCGGATGACATCCCGGGCCCTGGTTTGGTTCACGGCCCGGATCGGAGGCAGGCGCCTACCCGCCCCTGGCAGCTGACATTTATCGACTTCGGCATGATGGGTGAGGTGCCGCCCAGCACCCGCAACGGTCTGCGCAAGCTACTCATCGCCGCTGCCTCCCGTGACGGTAAGGGTCTGGTGGCGGCTATCAGTGACGTGGGGGTACTTGTCCCGTCGGCCGATACCACCGAGCTTGAACGGGCGATGACTCAGCTCTTCGCCCGGTTTGGCGGAATGGGCTTCGCGGAGCTCCGCGAGGTGGATCCACGCGAATTCATTGACTTCGCCGTCGAATTCGGCGACCTGGTTCGCTCGTTGCCGTTCCAACTGCCGGAGAACTTCCTCCTCATCATCCGCGCCATGTCACTCACCTCGGGGGTGGCCAGCTCCTTGGATCCCCGGTTCAATCTCTGGGACTCAGTTGAACCCTATGCTGCACAACTGCTGCGGGATGAACGGGGCAACATTGTGCAGGACGTTGCCCAGCAGGCCCTTGAGGCGGCTGGAGTGGCTCTGCGCCTGCCGCAACGCCTTGACGGCCTGGTGACCCGTATCGAGGAAGGGTCGGTTTCGGTGGCCACCCCCCGACTTGAGCAGCGGCTTGCCAGGCTCGATCGCACCACCCAACGGGCGGGATCGGCCCTCATCTTCGGCGCCCTGCTGATCTCCGGGGCCCTGGTCCGGGCGGACGATACGGCGCTGGGGAACGTCCTGATGCTGGTGTCAGTCCTCCCCCTGCTGCAGGGACTCTGGGCGGGCCGCCGCGGGCTCTGACCGTGGATCGCGGGCCCTGACCGGGGATAATGACTGCTCCACCTCTTTGCTCCACCGCATGACAATGGGCCCCCACCGTGAGGTGGAGGCCCATTGTGTGTGAAGCACTTACATGGACTCGAGGGTGCAGGACCCGCTAGTGGGCGTGATCCCCGCGGCTGTACTCAAAGACCCAGCCAACGAGCGCGATGACGACCATACCGAGACTGATGTAGAGGATCCAGAAGCCCGCAGCCAGGCCGAGGAACCCGGTGGCGGCCGACAGGCCGAGCACGAGGGGCCACCAGCTCCAGGGGCTGAAGTGCCCCTGCTCGCCGGATCCTTCGTGGATTTCAGCGTCGAGACGATCCTCGGGCCGCATTCCGACCCTGCGGCCAGTAAATCCCAGGTAGAACGCGATCATGGCTGCCAGGCCACCGACCAACAGAATGCCGAGGAAGCCGACATATTCGGTCCATCCAGTGAGGTAGCCGTAGACCACGCCAACGAGAATGAAGAAGGGTACTCCCCAGAAGAAGAGTCCGGTTTCAACCTTCATGTGCTAGGCGTCCTTCCGGTCGGCCGCACCAAGGGCCTGGCCGACGGCCGAGCTTGGTGTGTGCTGCTGCTGCAGCTCGGGATGATGGAGATCCAGCGCTGGACGCTCTGAACGGATCCTGGGCAGTGAAGTGAAGTTGTGACGCGGTGGTGGGCACGACGTCGCCCATTCCAGTGACGCACCGAAGCCCCACGGATCATCGACCTCGACCTTCTTGCCGCTGCGCCACGTGATGTACACGTTCCAGAAGAACGGGATCAGTGAGGCGCCGAGGACGAAAGATGCGATGGTCGAGAACTGGTTCATCGCCGTGAACCCGTCCTCGGGGAGGTAGTCGGCGTAACGGCGAGGCATGCCGATGACGCCGAGCCAGTGCTGGATCAGGAACGTGCCGTGGAAGCCGACGAACAGCATCCAGAAGTGAATCTTTCCCAATCGCTCGTTGAGCATCTTGCCGGTGAATTTCGGCCACCAGAAGTAGAAGCCAGCGAACATCGCGAAGACAACGGTGCCAAAAACCACGTAGTGGAAGTGTGCCACCACAAAGTAGGTGTCAGAGACGTGGAAGTCGAGAGGAGGCGAAGCCAGGATGATGCCCGTCAGTCCACCGAAGAGGAAGGTCACCAGGAAGCCAAGGCTCCATAGCATGGGGGTTTCGAAGGTGAGCGACCCTCGCCACATGGTGCCAATCCAGTTGAAGAACTTGACCCCCGTCGGCACCGCAATCAGCATCGTCATGAACGCGAAGAACGGCAGCAGGACAGCGCCAGTGACGTACATGTGGTGAGCCCATACGGTGACGGAAAGCGCCGCGATCGCGATGGTTGCATACACCAGACCCTTGTAGCCAAAGATGGGTTTGCGGCTGAAGACCGGGAAGATCTCCGAGACGATACCGAAGAACGGCAGGGCGATGATGTAGACCTCGGGGTGGCCGAAGAACCAGAACAGGTGCTGCCAGAGGATCGCTCCCCCGTTGTCCGGATCGAAGATGTGGGCTCCGAACCGTCTGTCGGCGCCCAACGCGAACAGCGCTGCAGCCAGCGGCGGGAAGGCCATCAAGACAAGAATCGCGGTGACCAGGGTGTTCCAGGTGAAGATGGGCATCCGCCACATCGTCATGCCGGGGGCCCGCATACAAATGATCGTGGTGATGAAGTTCACCGCGCCAAGGATGGTACCGAACCCTGACAGTGCCAGCCCAAAGACCCACAGGTCACCACCAAGCCCCGGAGAGAAGGTGGTGTTGGAGAGCGGTGCATAGGCAAACCAGCCGAACGACGCCGCACCCTGTGGTGTGATGAAGCCGGATACGGCGATGGTGCTGCCAAAGAGGAAGAACCAGAAGGCCAGGGCGTTCAGCCGCGGGAAGGCGACGTCGGGTGCGCCGATCTGGAGGGGCATGATGACGTTGGCGAAACCCGCGAAGAGCGGGGTGGCGAACATCAGGAGCATGACAGTGCCGTGCATGGTGAAGAGCTGGTTGTACTGTTCCTTGGTCTGCAGAATCTGCATTCCAGGTTCGAACAACTCTGCGCGGATGACCAGCGCCATGACGCCGGCGAAGCAGAAGAACACGAAGGACGAGATCAGGTACATGTACCCGATGGTCTTGTGGTCGGTGGAGGTGATCCAGCTGACCACCACGCGGCCCTTCGATCGTGGTACGACGCGAGGGGCGACAGTGGTGCCGGTTTCCTCAGCCGTGTATTCGTAAGTGGACATCAGCCGTTACTCCCCGCTGGTTCTAGTTCTTCGTCCGGGGCAGGATTGCGATCGTATTCTTCCCCGAGTTGGCCATCCTCAAGGGTGGCCATGTGAGCATCAAACTCCTCCTGCGACACAACGGCTACGTTGAAAAGCATTTCCGAGTGGTACTCGCCGCAAAGCTCGGCGCATTTACCGTCGAAGGTGCCTTCACGCGTGGGAGTGAGGGTGATGTAGTTGGTGCGACCAGGAATCATGTCGCGCTTCTGCAGGAACGCTGGCACCCAGAAGGAGTGCAGGACGTCGCGGGCATTGAGCTGGAGCTCCACCGTCTGGTTGACCGGCAGGTACAGCGTCGGAAGGGTTTCCGGAATGCCTTCCTCGCCAGTGAGATTGGCCTGTACGCCGCTGAAGTACTTGTCTTCATTAACGTAGTTGAAGTCCCAGGACCACTGCTTGCCACGGACGTCAACCACGACGTCGGGGTCGTCGACGCGGGCGTCGATGGCCTGCTGGTCACGGTCGGTGAAGTAGAAGAACACCAGCACCATGAACAGGGGGATGGTCAAGTAGAACACTTCGAGGGGAAGGTTGTAGCTGACCTGGCGGGGGAATCCTGTCTCATTCCGGCGCCTGCGGTAGGCAACGATGCACCAGATGATGAGACCCCAGGTGATGACACCCACTATCAGTGCAGCGATCCAAGAGTTCACCCACAGATCGATGATCCGGCCGGTGTGGTTGGTGTTGTCGCGCTCGGCGGGCAACCAACCCCTTTGGACTTCAGATGAACAGCCCGACAAAAACAGCGCGCCTACCAGCATGATGCTGGAGATCTTAGCGATCCTTACGCGCCGGGTGCCGGTTCGGTCCTGCGAACTCACAGACGGCCCTTCCTTTTCTAACGTGTCTGCCACCGCTGGCGGCATTACCCCGTGTGCGCAAAAAGCACACAATTAGTTTTACTACTTACTGTAGAGCTTACCTGTTACGGCCGCCATCGGATGACGTAGCGACGGCCTGCCGCCGAACTTTTCGCGGGTCGTTTCCGGCGGTTGGCCGCACAGCAGACCCGTGCTAGTGGAACGAGTCGCCGCAGGCGCAGGAGCCGCCCGCGTTGGGGTTGTCAATGGTGAACCCCTGCTTCGAAATGGTGTCTTCGAAGTCGATGGAAGCGCCCGCCAGGTAGGGAACACTCATGCGGTCCACGATGACCTCGACTCCGTCGAAGTTCCGGACGGCGTCGCCGTCGAGGGTTCGTTCATCGAAGTACAGCTGGTAGATCAGACCGGAGCAGCCGCCGGGCTGCACTGCGACGCGGAGCCGCAGGTCGGTCCGGCCTTCCTGTTCCAGGAGGCTGCGCACTTTGTCGGCGGCAACATCGGAGAGCTGCACCTCGTGCGGGGCCAGGGCGGCCTCGGTGGTGTCGCTGGTGGTTTCGCTGGTGGAAGTACTCATGACTGGTTTCTCCTCGCTGTGGACACGTGTCGCGGATTTGCGTCCTGCTCAATGGTACGTCGGCAGTCCCGGTCGGGACCAACCCTGCCGGTCGTGAACGTCACGCGCCGCCGCTTCGGCCGGGTGTTGGAAGGTCAGAGACCCTCGGTGTTCATCCGGGAAAGCATTAGCGCCTCAGCGAGGACGGCCTTCTGGAACTCGGCGAGGTGCAGGGACTCGTTGGCGCTGTGCGCGCGGGAGTCAGGATCCTCGACGCCGGTAATCAGGATCTGCGCAGCCGGGTAGACCTCGGTGAGATCGGCGATGAACGGAATTGAGCCTCCCATTCCAGCCTCCACCGCAGGGACGCCCCAGGCTTCCTCGAGTGCCCACAGTGCGGTCTGGGCCGCTGGCGCCGCGGTGTCCGCAGCAAAGGCGTTGCCGGTCTCGCCGGCGGTGAAGGTCACTGTGGCTCCGAAGGGCGCATTCCGTTGAACATGGTCCTCCACGGCGGCCATGGCCGACGCCGGGTCCTGGCCCGGGGCGAGGCGCAGGCTGAACTTGGCTCGAGCCCGCGGCAGCAGGGTGTTTGAGGACAACGCGACGGTCGGGGCGTCGATTCCGATGATCGACAGGGCCGGTTTGGTCCAGAGCCGTGACGCGATGGATCCGGTGCCGGCGAGCCGCACGCCGTCGAGCACTGAGGCGTCGGCACGGTAATCGGCTTCCGGATAGTCGACTGTCGCGTCGTCGCCGCCGGCCAGCCCGGCAATGGCCACGTCGCCGGCGTCGTCGTGGAAGGTGGCGATCAGCCGGGACAACAGGGTCGGCGCGTCGAGCACCGGTCCCCCGAACATCCCCGAGTGCACCGCATGCCCAAGGACCTGCACCTCGACGGTCCCATCGACCAGACCGCGGAGACTGGTGGTCAGGGCTGGAACGCCTACCTTCCAGTTACTGGAATCAGCCACCACAATGACGTCCGCCCGCAGCAGCTCCCGATGGGTGTCGAGGAACGTCCTGAACGTCGGGGAGCCCGCCTCTTCCTCGCCCTCAATAAACAGGGTCACGCCGACGCCGAAGTCCTCCCCCAGCACCTGATCCAGCGCCTTGAGCGCACCCAGGTGGGCCATAATGCCTGCCTTGTCATCGGCGGCTCCCCTGCCATACAACCGGCCGTGGCGTTCGACGGCGGTAAACGGCTCGCTCTCCCACAGTGCAGGATCCCCTGGCGGCTGGACGTCATGGTGGGCATAGAGCAGAACTGTCGGCTTGCCCGGAGCGGCGGGACGACGAGCGACGACGGCGGGGCCTCCCGGTACGCCGTCGGTGCTGACCCGCAGCACCTGGACGTCGTCGATGCCGGCCGCCCGGATCAGCTCCGCGACGGCGGCGGCGCTGCGATCCAGCTCGGCCGGGTCAAAGGCGGCCCAGGCGATGCCGGGGATGGCCACCAGGTCCACGAGCTGACTGACCGTCCCGTCGAAGTCCGCAGCGACGGCGGCGCGGAGGTCCTGGGCGGAGAAGTCTGTGCTGGACGAAAGTCGTTGCTGAGTCATGGGATCGACCTTACACAGTGACGCTGACAGAGTGACCGGGAGCACGGCCCTGGTGCGGCGGGTATCCTTGAAAGGTGTTTGGACGCAAAAAAGAAGCCCCTGAGGCCCCAGTAGACCAGTTACCCGTAGAGCGCTCAGTAGGCAAGGGAGTGCCGACGCCGCGCCGCAGCTCACAGGAGGCTGCCAGGAAGCGCCCGTTGGTCCCGGATGACCGGAAGGCAGCCAAGGCGGCAGGCCGCGACGCCCAGCGAGCCGAGCGGCTGAAGACCCGGCAGGCCCTCGACACCGGCGACGAACGGTATCTGCCGTTGCGCGACAAGGGCCCGAACCGCCGCTTTGTGAGGGACTTCGTTGACGCCCGCTGGAACCTTGGCGAGTTCCTGATGGTCGCGGCCCTGGTCTTCGTGCTGTTGAGCTTCGTGCCCAGCATGCAGGTGCAGGCCATCGCGCTGAACGCGTTCTGGATCGGGATCATCGCGGTCGTCGCCGACTGTTTCCTGCTCCGCAGGAGCCTCAAGAAGCGCCTGACCGCGAAGTTCGGCGAACCAGGCCGCGGCGATCTCTGGTACGGGGTCACCCGTGGCCTGCAGCTCCGCCGGTTGCGACTGCCCAAGGCGCTCGTCAAGCGCGGCCAGTACCCCGCCTAGGAAAAACCCTTCGATAAAAGCCCCCGGCTGTCATAGCCGGGGGCTTTCATTGTTTGGTCCTGTTGTGCAGGATCTGTCCAGATTCACCGCGGTCCTGATTCACCGCTGTCCAGCATTGCTGCAATCCAGCATTGCTGCTCCAGCTTTACTGCGGTCCAGCTTTACTGCCTGGCGGCGAGCAATTCCTCAAGGCGGCGGTTGATCTGGCGGGCCCAGAACGGTCCTTCATAGAGGAACGCCGTGTACCCCTGGACCAGGGTGGCCCCGGCGTCGAGGCGTTCAAGCACATCCTCGGCTGTTTCGACACCGCCGACCGACACGATGGCCAGGCCGTCACCGGCGGCCGCACGCAGACGCCGGAGCACCTCGAGTGAACGCTCCTTCAGCGGGGCCCCGCTGAGGCCACCGACACCGCACTTCATCACCGTCGCGTTGTCAGTGACCAGATTGGACCGCGTGATGGTGGTGTTCGTGGCGATGATCCCGTCAAGACCGAGATCGACGGCGAGGGCGGCGACGTCGTCAATGTCCTGGTCCTCAAGGTCGGGAGCAATCTTGACGAGGAGCGGCACCGGCCGGCCGGCGCGTTCGTCAGCGGTCCGGCGGACTGCGGTGAGGAGCGGCCGCAGCGATTCGATGTTCTGGAGGAGCCGGAGCCCCGGGGTATTGGGGGAGCTGACATTGACCACCAGGTAGTCGGCCGCGGGTGCGAGCTCGCGGGTGCTGACCAGATAGTCCTCGACTGCGTCCCGCAGGTTGACTGTCTTTGTCTTGCCGATGTTGATGCCGATGATGGGCCGGTTCGCAACATACCGCCGTTCCAGCCTGGTGCGGGCCGACCGCAGACGCGGCGCCACCGCCGCAGCGCCGTCGTTGTTGAAGCCCATGCGGTTGATCACCGCACGGTCGGCGATCAGCCGGAACAGGCGCGGCGTCGGGTTGCCTGGCTGCGCCTGACCCGTGATGGTGCCCACCTCGACGTGGCCGAACCCCAGACTGGTCAGGGCGGTGATCCCGTGCCCTTCCTTGTCAAAACCGGCGGCCAGACCGAACGGTGATGGGAAGGTCATGCCCAACGCGCTGGTCTGCAGCCCCGGATGCGGTTTGGTGAGCTGCCGCAGCACCAACCCCGCCGGGGTGCGCTCCGCGACGCGAATCAGCCGGAAACCGATCCGATGGGCCTTCTCGGCGTCCATGCGGGCAAAGACCAGTCGAAAGATCGCAGGGTAGATTCGCATGGTCTAAAACTCCCACGTGGGAGCTGTCAACAACAACTTGTGGGACGCGGCGGCGGGCTGCCGTGTGGGCCGGGCGGCGGCAATAACGGTTACAGTTTTCTGATGGGGTTGATCTGGGAACCGGACTATCTTGGCGGCGGGTTCACCTGCGCCGAATTCAACCTTGGCTCCGACGATGAGGGCCCGTGTGTGGCCACCCTGGTGTCCTATTCGCCACCAACCGTCCCGGCGCCCACCGGCCCCCCGGCCAGCGACCCGAAACCCACCCTGGCCAGCAGCATCTCCGCCACCCTCGGTGGCTGGCGGTCAAGGTTCCTGAACCGGACGGCGCCGGCCGATGCTGCGGCAGGGCCAGAGGCGGGAGCTGAACCGCAGGATGTCGCTGCCGTCCTGTACCTGCACGGCTGGAGCGATTACTTCATGCACCGGGGACTGGCTGAGTTCTACGCCGAGCGCGGGGTCGCGTTCTACGCACTCGACCTGAGAAAGTACGGACGAAGCCTTCGCGAGTGGCAGACCCCCGGGTACGTCGCGAGCCTGACCGAGTACGACGACGACATTGACCGGGCGCTGACGGCCATCACCGTCCACCTCGCCGAACAGCGGGGAACACCGGTCCGGGCCAGCATCCATCTGATGGCACACTCCACGGGCGCGCTGATCGCTTCCCTGTGGGCCAACCGGAATCCCGGCCGGGTCGCCAGCCTGATCCTGAACAGTCCGTGGCTGGATGTGCAGGGAAGCGCCATCCTGCGGGGCGCCACCCAGGGTCTGCTGGACCCCATCACCCGTTTCCGGCCCAAGGCACGGCTGAAGCTGCCCGAATTCGGCTTCTACTGGCGGAGCATCAGCAACGCAGCCGACGGGGAATGGGACGTCCACCCCCATTGGCGCCCCGAGTTCGGGTTCCCGATCAGGGCGGGGTGGGTCGCAGCAATCCTGGCCGGGCACGCGCAGGTGCGCAGAAGCCTGGACATCGATGTGCCGGTGCTGGTCCTTGCCTCAGCGCGGTCGTCGGTGAGCCCGGTCTGGAGTGACTCAATGCTTACCTCGGACAGCGTCCTCGATGTCACCCTGATGACCCAGCGGGCACTGCAGCTCGGGTCGTCGGTCACCGTGCGCCGGTTTGAGGACGCCCTCCATGACGTGCTGCTGTCCCGGGAGCCGGTGCGCCGTCAGGTGTACCAGACACTCGATGCCTGGTTGCGCTGCCAGCACCCGACCGGGCTGAACCCTCCCGAACAGCCAGTCCGGTCGGGCCAGCCCTCCTAAAGCAGCCCGCCCCGTCTAGCCCGGAACCTGAGCCGACTGATCGACTGCTCCACCATACCGGCGGTCCCGCTCCGCGTATTCGCCGATGGCCCGCCACAGAACCCGTCGGTCGACGTCGGGCCACAACACATCCATGAACACCATTTCGGCGTAGGCGGACTGCCACAACATGAAGTTTGACAGCCGCTGCTCCCCCGATGTCCTGAGGAACAGGTCGACGTCGGGGAGATCGGGCTCATCGAGATACTTCTGGACTGTCTTCTCGGACACGGCTGACGCGCGTAGCTTTCCCGCTTCCACCTGCTCGGCGATCGCCCGCGCTGCGTCAGCAATCTCGGCGCGGCCCCCATAGTTCACGCACATGGTGAGGGTGCACGTGGTGTTGCCGAGGGTTTGCTGCTCAGCCACCTCAAGTTCCTTGATGACCGATCCCCACAGGCGTGGCCTGCGGCCCGACCAGCGGATCCTGACCCCCCAGGCGTCTAGCTGATCCCGCTGCCGGCGCAGCACATCCCTGCTGAACCCCATCAGGAATCGCACCTCATCGGGTGAACGTTTCCAGTTCTCGGTGGAAAAGGCGTACACGGAGACATGGGTGACCCCGATCTCGATGGCACCGGCCATCACGTCGAGCAGCGCCGCTTCGCCCGCCCGGTGGCCCTCCGTCCGGGGCAGCCCTCGCTGGTTGGCCCACCGACCGTTGCCATCCATCACGATCGCCACATGTTTGGGCACGAACTGCGCCGGAATGGCGGGGGCCGTGTCGCCGCTCGGGTGCGGCCACGGCTTCGAAGGGCTACCCGGTCGTTTCTGGTTCACTGACGCTCCACTAGTTTGAGGGACTTCACGACACGCTCCAGGTGCCACTGCAGGTAGCTTGCCACGAGTCCTGCCGCTTCCCGGCGGGACTGTGGGCCTGAGGCATCAGCCGATTCCCAGTTCCCCGACAGCAAAGCGGCCAGCAGCGCCATGGACTCGGCCGACGGCGACGCCGCCCCCGGCGGCCGGCAATCCGGACAGACACCCCCGCCGAGTGGTGCGGAAAACGCAGTATGCGGACCGGGTTTGCCGCAGCGTGCACAATCGGTAAAGCTGGGCGCCCACCCGGCGGTCGCCAGGGCGCGCAGGAGGTAGGAATCGAGGATCAGCTCCGGGGCATGCAGGCCCCTGCTGAGAGCGGACAGGGCCCCGACAATCAGGTTGTACTGTGCGCCCGAAGACTCGCCGTCGGAATCGGTGAGCCGTTCGGCGGTTTCGGCGATGGCCGCAGCAGCTGTGTAGCGCCCGTAGTCGGCCGCTATTCCGTGGCCGTAGGCGCCCTTGGTCTGGGCCTGGGTGACGACGTCGAGGCTTCGCCCGGCAACCAGCTGCAGGTCAACAGTCATGTAGGGTTCCAGCCGCGAACCGAACTTGCTACTGGTGCGGCGAACGCCCTTGGCGACGGCCCTGACCTGCCCGTGGTCCCGGGTCAGGAAAACGATGATCCGGTCGGCTTCGCCCAGCTTATGGGTGCGCAGCACCACGCCCTCGGCGCGGTAGGTGCGGGAAGCGAAAGACGAAGACACTCCCCTATTTTCGCACCCCTTGCGCCGGGGCGACGCATCCCGGCGGTGGCGCGCCGCCCCACCGCCGGTATGCACCGGTCCCATGTGCTCCCCCGTTACGAGCTGGACTGCTGCTGGTCCCTGATCGCCCGGTTGACTGCCGAGATGACCGCCTTCAGCGCGGCCATGGTGGTGTTGGAGTCGATTCCGATCCCCCACAGGACCCGCTCGCCGATGGTGCATTCGACGTAGGCCGCCGCCCGGGCGTTGCCGCCGGCCGACAGGGCGTGCTCGGTGTAGTCGAGGACCCTGACGTCCACACCGTCTTCGCCGAGAATGTTCAGTAGCGCAGCGATGGGGCCGTTGCCCTGTGAGGAGCGGCGCTGCTGCACGCCGTCGACCAGCAGGGAGGCGGTCAGTTTGAAGGAATCGTCTTCGGCAGTCGCAGTGTTCACGCTCGTGAGCGCGTAGTGACCCCAGGTCCCTGCCCCGCCGGACCGGCTGGGGAGGTATTCATCCTGGAAGACCTTCCACAGTTCGGCGCCGCTGATCTCGCCACCGACCGTGTCGGTGCGGCGCTGGATGACGCCGGAGAATTCGATCTGCGCCCGCCGTGGCAGGTCAAGGCTGTGCTCGTTCTTCAGCAGGTACGCTACCCCGCCCTTGCCGGACTGCGAGTTCACCCGGATCACTGCCTCATAGCTGCGCCCAATGTCCTTGGGGTCGATGGGCAGGTAGGGGACGGCCCAGGGAATCTCCTCGACGGTCTTGCCGGCTTCCGCGGCGTCGGACTCCATCCGTTCGAAGCCCTTCTTGATGGCATCCTGGTGCGAGCCGGAGAACGCAGTGAACACCAGGTCGCCACCGTAGGGTGAGCGCTCCGGAACGGGCAGCTGGTTGCAGTACTCGGCGGTCCGTCGGATGTGGTCAATGTCGGAGAAGTCGATCTCCGGGTCGATGCCCTGCCCGTAAAGGTTCATACCGAGGGTCACCAGGTCAACGTTGCCGGTACGCTCGCCGTTGCCGAAGAGGCACCCTTCGATCCGGTCGGCGCCGGCCAGGTATCCGAGTTCCGCCGCCGCCACGCCGGTACCCCTGTCGTTGTGCGGGTGAAGGGACAGGATGATGTTCTCGCGGTTGTCCAGGTTCCGGCACATCCATTCGATGGAGTCGGCGTAGACATTGGGGGTGGCCATCTCCACCGTCGCGGGCAGGTTCAGGATCATCTGGCGGTCGGGGCCAGCCTCCAGCACGGCGGCGACGTCGTTGCTGATCCGGGCGGCGAACTCCAGTTCGGTGCCGGTGAACGATTCGGGTGAGTACTCGTAGGTGATGTCGGTGTTGCGGAGGGTCTCCTCGAATTTGCGGCAGAGCCGCGCGCCCGTCAGCGCAATGTCGATGATGCCGTCCATGTCCTGGTTGAAGACCACCCGGCGCTGCAGGACTGACGTCGAGTTGTAAAGGTGCACGATAGCCCGGTCGGCGCCCTCGATCGACTGGTAGGTCCGCTCGATCAGGTGTTCCCTGGCCTGGGTGAGGACCTGGATAGTGACGTCGTCGGGAATGCGGTCCGTCTCGATCAGCTGGCGGACAAAGTCGAAGTCAGTCTGCGACGCGGAGGGAAAGCCCACCTCGATTTCCTTGTAGCCCATCTGCACCAGCAGGTCGAACATCTTGTGCTTGCGTTCGGGGCTCATGGGATCGATCAGTGCCTGGTTACCATCCCGGAGGTCGACTGCACACCAGCGCGGAGCCTTGGTGATGACCTTGTCGGGCCAGGTCCGGTCGGGCAGCTGGACGGTGATCTGGTCCTGGAAGGGGCTGTATTTGTGGAACGGCATTCCGGAAGTTTTTTGTGCGTTGCGCATGGGGGTTTGGCCTGTTCTATGGAAGTTCTTGGGGCAGATTCTTCACGACTGGGCCGGGGCATTACTGACTCCGCAGCGGGGAGTCGGCCTTGACTAGGAAGTCGTTCTGGCCCCGCCGCGGCAGCTAAGAAGGAGCAGTTCTGCGCGCACAAAGTAACCCTAGCACGGAGCATAGGATGGGTTTCGGAACCAATTCACTCCCGGCGGTTAGGACCACCCATGGCTTCGGCAGGCACCACCCACGCGACTCTGACCACCACGCCCCGCGTGCAGGACGACCTGTTCCGCCACATCAACGGCAGCTGGCTGGACGCCACCGACATCCCATCGGACCGGCCGCTCGAAGGAGCGTTCACCCAGTTGCGCGACGCAGCCGAACTGGCCGTCCGCCACATCATCGAGGACGCCGTCGCCACGCCGGACGCCTCCGGAGACACCTTCAGGATCAAGGCCCTGTTCAGTTCTTTCATGGATGAGGAACGGATCGAGCGGCTGGCCGCCGACCCGGTGGTACCGATCCTCCATCGGATCGCCGCGGTGGGGTCGCCTGCCGAGCTGGTCGCATTGGACGCCGAACTGTCCCGCACCGGGTGTGCCGGCCTGGCGCTGCCCTATGTCAGCAACGACGCAGGCAACCCGGAGCGTTACGTGGTGCACCTCTACCAGTCGGGGCTGGGCATGCCCGATGAGTCGTATTACCGTGAGGACAAGTTCAGCCAGACCCGGGCCGAATACCTCAGGCTGCTCGTTGCCTTGCTGACGGAGGCGGGAGAGCCCGACGCCGAGGAGCGGGCCACAGCGGTCCTTGCCCTTGAGACGCGGCTTGCCTCGTCCCACATGGATGCTGTGACCCGACGGGACCCGCAGGCCACCTACAATCTGCTGACCGTTGACGCGCTGGCCGAGGCCGCGCCGTTCAGCCGGGCCTGGCTGGCGCGGCTGACCCGGGATCACCCAGGAATTGAGGAGCTGGTGGTCAGCCAGCCGGAGTACCTGGCGGCCGTGGACCGCCTACTGGCCTCTGAAGACCTGAGCGTGTGGAAGGGCTGGCTGGCCACCCGGGTGCTGCTGCACGCAGCCGGCTATCTCAGCCGGCCGTTCGTTGACGCGGCCTTCGAGTTTTATGGGACCCACCTCAGTGGGACGCCCCAGATCAAGGACCGCTGGAAGCGGTCGGTGGCACTCGTGGAAGGGGCGGTTGGCGAAGCGGTTGGCCGCGAGTACGTGGCCCGGCATTTCCCCCCGACCCACAAGGCAGTCATGCTCGACCTGGTGGAGAATCTGCTGGCCGCCTACCACAGCAGTATCAGCTCCCTCGACTGGATGACCGCGGCCACGAAATCGCGGGCCCTGGCAAAACTTGACCAGTTCCACACCAAGATCGGGTTTCCCGACAGGTGGATTGACTATTCGGCGCTGGACATAGTCGACGGCGACACCTACGGCAACGTGCAGCGTGCCACGGCGTTTGAGCTGGATCGCCAGCTCGCGAAACTTGGTGGCCCGATTGACCGGGGGAACTGGTTGATGACCCCGCAGACGGTCAACGCGTATTACATGCCCACCATGAATGAGATCGCCTTTCCTGCCGCCATCCTGCAGCCGCCGTTCTTCGACGTCGACGCGGATCCGGCGGTGAATTATGGGGCGATCGGTGCAGTGATTGGTCATGAAATCGGACATGGTTTCGATGACAAGGGCTCCCAGTTCGACGGTAGCGGCCGGCTGGACAACTGGTGGACCGATGCGGACCGCGCCGCGTTCGACGCCCTGACCCAGCAGCTGGTTGACCAGTACGACCAGCTGTCCCCCGCTGAGGCACAGGGACACCCGGTGAACGGCCGCCTGACCCTGGGGGAGAATATCGGCGATCTGGGTGGTCTGACGATCAGTTACCGGGCCTATCTCCTGAGCCTCGACGGCCAGGAGCCGCCGGTGGTTGATGGTCTGACCGGCGCCCAGCGGTTCTTCTTTTCGTGGGCACGGTGCTGGCGGCAGAAGATCCGCGGCGAGGAAGCACTTCGCCGCCTCACCGTCGACCCGCACTCCCCCAACGAGTTCCGCTGCAATCAGGTGGTGCGCAACCTCGACGAGTTCCACCACGCCTTCGCCGTCGCCGACGGCGACGCCCTATGGCTGGACCCCGCCCTGCGGGTCAGGATCTGGTAGGCGTCAGGATCCGAAGGACGACTGGCAGGTCACCTGGTCCGCCGTCTGGCCGGACAATTCGGGAGGCAGCCCCTCGGTTGAGACGGTGCCGCCCGAAGTGAAGTCCTCACCGACACTCAAGGCCAGTCCGACGGTGGCCGGGCTGGAAAGTACCTGCACCTCGGCCAGGCCAAACAGCTCAGCCACCGCCGCGCCGATCGCTTCGTAGCCCGCCCCGACGAACAATTGCGTCGCAGGGGTTTCCACGTCCTCGGAAACGACCGCCTGCGTGTACCCCTCGTCCAGGAGGAGGTTCTGGATCTCCTCGCCACGGTCGGGTGCCCCCGACGAATCGATAATGGTGAACGGAACCCCCGCCGGGTCGAAATCGGGGGCCGCGTCGGATGGCTCCGCGTCGGGGCCCGCCGAGGCGTCCGGTGAGCCTGATGGGTCGCTGGATCCGGAGGGTTCGGGCGTCGGTTCGTCGACGACGCTGCGATCCTCGACGAGGGTGGCGAAGAGCTCCTCAGCGCGTTCCTCGTCGGGGATCAGCCGGTTCAGGTCGGGCTCGTAGGGCAGCACCGGCACCGTCACGAACGCCACCTTGGCAAGGTCGACGTCCTTAAGCCGGTCCGCCAGGCGGAGCAGATCGGGGATCTGGCTCAACCCGTCGTCGACGGTGAGGTTTTTGGTGACCGTCTCCGCGATGGCGTACATGCGGGGAAGGTTGGTGAGGGTTCCCTCCGCCTGGATCTTTCGGGCCATCGATGCCATGAAGGACTGCTGGGCGCGGATCCTGCCCTCGTCGCCGCCGTCGCCGAACGCATGCCGGGTCCTGAGGAACGCCAGCGCCTGCTCGCCCTCCACCTCCGAGGTGCCGGCGGGCAGGCTGAGACCCGAGTAGGTGTCCTCGATCGCGTCGTTCACGCACACTTCAACGCCGCCGAGGGTTGAGGAGAGTTCCTTGACAGCGTTGAAGTCGGCCATCATGAAGTGGTCGATCTTCAGGCCGGTCAGTTCGTTGATGGCTGCCACGGTGCAGCCCGGTCCGCCGTTGCCCAGTGCACCGTTGAGCATGGCCAGGTCCTGTGCGGGGTTCAGCGTCCCGGTCTCCGGGTCCAGGCACGCCGGCAACGGCACCAGAAGGTCGCGGGGGAAGCTGACCATGGTCACGTTCTCGCGGTCCGCCGACAGGTGCATCAGCATCATCACGTCGGAGTTGCCGGTCTCGGTGGTGAACTCGGCGCCGCCATAGGCAGCGTTGTCGGCACCGGTCCGGGTATCGGTGCCCAGGATCAGGATCTGCACCGGATCACTGTCAATGTCGGCAGCGGTGTCGTCGCCCTGATCGGTGGAAAGGTTAAGTGGCTGGGTTGCCACGTTGCCCTGGAGCCGGAGCAGCTGCACCGAAGCGAATCCAACGCCTGCCACTAGGACGGTGGCCAGAGCTACAGCAATGATCTTCAGGACCCGCTGCGACGCCTGACGGCCCAGGTGCCTTCCGCCCGGGGACCCCACGGGGCCCTCAGCGGTGTGGCCGGCATCGGCGCCTCGACGAATCATGCGTTGCAGCCCTTTCGATGTCTTCGGTCGGTGATGGCTGGCGGGAACGCCAGCAGAGCGGACTGATCCCAGCCACTAGAGACAACGTCTGCTGCGACCGGGTAGTGCCCGATTAGAACCCCAGGCGTACCAACTGCTTCGGGTCACGCTGCCAATCCTTGGCAATTTTCACGTGGAGGTCGAGGTAGACCCTGGTGCCCAGCAGCGCCTCGATGCTGGTGCGGGCGTTGGTGCCGACCTCTCTGAGCCGGGCGCCGCCCTTGCCGATAATGATGGCTTTCTGGGAAGACCGCTCGACGAACAGGTTGACCCTGACGTCGAGAAGCTGGTTGTCGGCGCTCCGGCCCTCGCGGGGAACTATCTCGTCAACCACCACCGCCAGCGAGTGCGGCATCTCATCGCGCACCCCCTCCAGGGCTGCCTCCCGCACCAGTTCCGCCACCATGACGGCTTCCGGCTCGTCGGTCAGGGCCCCACCCGGGTAGAGGGCTGGGGATTCGGGCATGTGTGACACAAACACGTCGCTGACGGTGTCCACCTGGAATCCGTCGGATGCTGACACGGGAACGACGTCGGCCCACCCGTCGGCTCCCAGCACTTCCTCGCCGAGGGCGACGACGGCCATCAGCTGGCGGGTCAACGCAGCACGGTCGACGAGATCGGTTTTGGTGACGACGGCGATCAGGGGCTTGCGCTGCAGCCGGGAGAGCTGCTGCGTGATGAACCTGTCACCCGGACCGATCGGCTCGTTGGCGGGAATGCAGAACCCGATCGCGTCGACCTCGGCCAGGGTGTCGGCGACAAGGTCGTTCAGGCGCTGGCCGAGGAGGGTGCGGGGCCGGTGCAGACCCGGCGTGTCGACGAGGATCAGCTGTGCGTCCTCGCGGTGCACGATCCCACGGATGGTGTGGCGGGTGGTCTGGGGTTTGGAGGAGGTGATGGCCACCTTCTGTCCCACCAGCGCGTTGGTCAGCGTCGACTTTCCGGCGTTGGGTCGTCCGACCAGGGAGACAAAGCCGGCCCGGTGTTGGTGTTCGCTCATGATATTCCGCCGTGTCCTTGAAGTTGTGCGGGATTCCGGTCCCGGCCGTCGTCGTCAGGTGCTGGTTCCCGTTTCCACACAATAATGTGCGATACCCGGTTGCGGCGACCCTCGACACGTTCGGCACGGAGGCCGATGCTGCCGACTGTTACTTCGCTGCCCACGATCGGCACCCGGCCCAGGGTTTTGGCGAGCAGTCCACCGACGGTGTCCACCTCGTCGTCTTCCAGGTCGACGTGGAACACCTCGCCCAGGTCGTCGATGCCCATCCGGGAGCTGATCCGGTATTCGCCGTTGCCGAGCTGTTCCAGCTCGGGTACTTCGGAGTCGTATTCGTCGACAATCTCGCCGACGATCTCTTCGATCAGGTCCTCCAGGGTGACAAGCCCGGCAGTTCCACCGTATTCGTCGATGACGATCGCCACATGGGTCGACTCGCGCTGCAGCTCCTGCAGGAAGTCGCTGACGGGTTTCGATTCGGGGACATACCGGACGGCCCGGCAGACGGCGTCGACCGCGTCCTCGGCGTGACCGTCGGGGCCGTCGGGGCCGTGCAGCTGGGCCACCACATCCTTGAGGTAGAGGATGCCCACGATTTCGTCGGCGCTCTCGCCGATCACCGGGATGCGCGAGTATCCCGAGCGGAGGAACAGGGACATCGCCTGTTTGAGGGTGGAGCCGGAGTCGATGGAGACCATGTCGGTGCGGGGCACCATCACGGCCCGCACCTTGGTGTCGCCGAGTTCAAAGACGGAGTGGATCAGTTCGGCTTCACTGTCCTCAATCATTTCTGCGTCGTTGGCGCGGGACAGCAGCTCACGGAATTCCTCTTCCGTGAAGAAGGCGGCCTCCGCACGGGCGGCGCCCGGGGTGATCGAGCTGCCCAGGGACACCAGCCAGCGCGGAACCGGTCCGAGGATTCCGCAGAGGAACCTGACAAGCCCGGCGGTCGCCGGAACCACCCTGCTCGCGTGGGTCCTGCCAAGCTGCCGGGGTGAGACGCCCACCAGCACGAATCCGACGGCGGCCATGGTGGCTGTGGCCAGCAGGCCGGCGATCCATACGTTGTCGAGAAGGTCGTGGAAGAGGATCGCGACCGCCACGGCGGCTGCCATCTCAAACCAGACGCGCCAGAACCGGAGCGCATGCATGTGGGCGATCGGGGACGCGAGGATGCCCTCGAGCGCCTTGCCCGATGAGCCCTGCAGCAGCTCTTCGCCCTCCTGGCGGGGCAGGTAGCTGAAGGCGGCCTCGGCCGCGGTCACCAGAGCGGCCACCAGAACAAAAGCCAACGCCATGAGGGCGAGAACCCCAATGATCAACTGACAGTCTCCTCGGGCGCTTTACCACCCAGGAAGTCAGCCAGCAGACGGCGCTGCAGGCCGAACATCTCGGCTTCCTCGTCCGGCTCGGCGTGGTCGTAGCCCAGAAGGTGCAGGACGCCGTGGGTGGTCAGCAGAAGCAGTTCCTCCTGGGTGGAATGCCCGGCTTTCACTGCCTGCGCCTGCGCCACCTCGGGGCATAGCACGACGTCGCCCAACACCCCCGCGGGCGTGAGCCGTCCGGTGGTGCCTGGCCGGAGCTCATCCATCGGGAAGGACAGGACATCGGTGGGCCCGGGCTCGTCCATCCACTCGATGTGAAGCTTCTCCATCGCGGTGGTGTCCACCAGGATGATGGACAGCTCCGCCTCGGGGTGCACGAACAACCCGTCGAGCAGGAAACGTCCCAGCCTGATCAGGTTCTCTTCGTCGGCCGGCATCCCCGACTCGTTGTTGACCTCGATGCTCATGCCGCACCCCCAGCTGGTTTCGCGCCAGCCGGTTTGACGCCGGCGTGACCGCGTGGACTGCGGTGATCGCGGGCGGCTGACACCCGCTGGTTCTCGTCCCAGACGCTGTAGGCGGTGACGATATCGCCCACCAACCGGTGCCTGACGACGTCGGACGCGTCGAGGGTGCGGAAGCTGACATCCTGCACCCCTTCAAGGATCTCGCTGACCACCCTGAGACCCGAATTGGTGCCACCGGGTAGGTCCACCTGGGTGACATCGCCGGTGACCACCATCTTGGATCCGAAGCCCAACCGGGTCAGGAACATCTTCATCTGCTCGGGGGTGGTGTTCTGCGCTTCATCGAGGATGATGAAGGCGTCGTTGAGGGTGCGGCCACGCATGTATGCCAGGGGTGCAACCTCAATAGTGCCGGCAGCCATCAGCCGTGGAATGGTGTCGGGGTCCATCATGTCGTGCAGCGCGTCATAGAGCGGCCGCAGATACGGGTCGATCTTGTCGCTGAGGGTCCCGGGGAGGAATCCGAGCCGCTCGCCCGCCTCGACTGCTGGACGGGTGAGGATGATCCGGTTGACTTCCTTATGCTGCAGCGCCTGGACAGCCTTGGCCATCGCCAGATAGGTCTTGCCGGTCCCGGCGGGGCCGATACCGAACACGATGGTGTGACGGTCGATCGCTTCGACGTAATCACGCTGGTTCAGCGTCTTTGGCCTGATCGTCCGGCCGCGGGAGGACAGGATATTCATGGTCAGGACATCGGACGGGCTGCTGATTGCCTGATCCTTCAACATCGCCACCAGCTGGCGGAGCACCTGTGGGTTCACCGTGGTGTTGTTGGCGGCGAGGGTGCGTACCTCGGTGATGAGACGCTCGGTCCGCGCGACGTCGACTGCCGGACCCGTGATCGATAGCTCGTTTCCGCGGACGTGGAGATTCACTCCGACGAAGGTACTTTCGATCAGCCTCAAGGCCTCATCGTTTGTCCCCAGCGCCTGAACCATCTGTTCGGTCGAATCGAAGTGGACCACCTTCGTATCCTGGCCCACTGCGCTAATGCCAACTGAAGAATCGGTCATATAATCGGCCGTCGCGGCCTTCCATCTCTCCTTGAATAGATTCGTGACGGCATACCGCCCCGCAGCCAATCTTACGTTACGCGCTCCCCCACCCGGGCGTTTCCACCCACGGCTGATCCAGAGAATAGGTACCGCGTTGGCGGCATCAGGAAGCAGTTGATCTCTTCCCTGCAACAGGTCGGTTTCAATACTGTCTCAGTCCGGCGACGACTTGGCTAAACCCCCTTGGGGCCCGGGTGCCGTGTGTAAAGCTGGAAGACGTTGCTTGGGCGCACCCCTCCGGCGACGACCAATGACGTGCGGGCTGAAGAGCGAAAGGGCAGGACACTGATGGACTGGTCCTTTCAGGGCAGCATTATGCGGCGCCGCTGGGGTCGCACCCTGGCGACGGCCGTCCTGATCTCCCTGGCCACCGCGGGGGTCGGTGGTTGCACGGCGGTTGACAGCGACAGTGCATCCACCTCCCTTCCCGAACAGGCAGGTACCCTGGCCGATCCCTCGTCGGTGGCCAATTCGGCTCTCCCGTCCACCACGGCCATCGGTGGCAATCTGCTCCCGGTCTATTGGCTGGGTGACAACAAGGGGACCATCCGGCTGTACCGGGAGTTCATCGAAGGCGAGATGGGCGGCGACCCGATCGCTGCTGCGGTCAAGGCGATGACCGCGAGCAGCCCCCTGGACCCCGACTACTTCGGAGCCTGGGCGCCGGCCAGTGCCGTGAGTGCTTCCATCTCCCCGGACAACATCATCACCGTTGACATTTCGTCGGACGCCTTCGGGGCCCGCCTCGACGAGGGATCCGCCTACCGGGCCGTCCAGCAGCTCGTCTATACGGCAACCGCAGCGGCAGCGAACGCCGGTCTCGTGGCGGGCGGCGCCCCGAGCAGCGTCGTCGTTCTGGTCGACGGGGTAGCCGGTTTCACCGCTTTCGGACAGATCGACCTGGGGGGACTGATGCAGCGTGATGCCACCTTGATGGCCCCGATCTGGATTATTGAGCCGCAGCACGGTGAGGTCCGCGACGAGCCGACGATCACCGTGGCCGGCAGCGGGGTTTCGGAGGACGCAGTGCTGCACTGGCGCATTTCCCCGGTGAACGGCGCGGTGCTCGACGCCTACCGCAGCGGTACCGTGGGCCTCGACAATGGTCCCGGCTCACCCGGCCTGTTCGAATTCACCATTGCCCTGGTTCCCGGGGAGTACGAGATCAGTGTCTTCGACCGACCGGCAGATGACCAGTCCGGGCAGGAACTCAACATGGATACCAAACGCCTCACCATCGAATAGAACCGTCAAGGAGGAGGGTCGGTGGCAGCGGCTGTTCTGTCGGTGGGGCCGGTCCGCTACCAGCGGCCAATCAATTGGCTCAGGACGGCAAGGGCCGCCGGGCCGGCAGTGGAGGAGCGGAGCACGTGACCCCCCAGCCTGGCCGCGTAGGCGCCGTGGGATTCGAACAGATCCAGCTCCTGCCGGCTGATACCGCCCTCGGGGCCCACCACCACAGCAATGGAGGCAGGTAGGCCCGGCTGGCCCCCGGAGTCTGACTGCAGGAGCGATCCGATCCCCACCGCAGCGTCCTCGTGCAGGATCAGGGCCAGATCCACCCCGGTTAGCCAGCGGGCAAGGGACCCGCTGTCGAGTAGCGGGTTGACGTCGGGCAGCCAGGCTCGCCGGGACTGCTTCGCCGCGCCGAATACCGTGGTCTCCCACTTCCGTTGCCCCTTGAGGGCCTTCTCGGCACGCCACCGCACGATGCTGCGGTCGGCCTGCCAGGGGACAACCGCGTCGACGCCCAGTTCGGTGGCCGCCTCCACCGCCAGTTCATCGCGGTCCCCCTTGGCGAGAGCCTGAACCAGGATCAGCCGGCAGACGGGGGCCGGTTCGTCGGTGACCGCGCCGACGTCGAGCACCACGTCCTGGCCCGTCCTGCTCACTGCCCCGACGATCCTCCGCCCGCGGCCGTCCGCGACGTCGATCATCTCGCCGACCGTCACCCGCTTGACGGTGGCGGCGTGCCGGGCCTCGGCGCCGGTGAGGATGAATTCCGAACCGGGCCGCGCCGCCGCAACGGCGTCGGGATCACCGAAATAGAGTGCGTTGCTCACGCCTAGAGGTTACCCAACCGTTCCCGCAGCTTCGCGAACACTCCTGACCCGTTGCTCGCCAGCTGGCCTTCAACGAATTCCTCACCCCGGAGTTCGGCGAGGCGGCGCAGCAGTTCCTCCTGGGCCTGGTCGATATTGCGCGGCGTTTCCACATTGAGGTGGACCTTGAGGTCTCCGCGCCCGTAGCCGCGCAGGTGGGTGACGCCGAGGCCGCGAAGGGTAACAATTTCCCCGGACTGGGTGCCGGCTTTGATTCCAAGCTCCTGGTCACCGTCGAACGAGGCGAGGTTCAGGGTAGTCCCCAGCGCGGCGGCGGTCATCGGCACGCTCAGGGTGACGTGGAGGTCGTCTCCCTCACGCAGGAAGGTGGGGTCCGGGTTGACCCTGATCTCCACGTACAGGTCGCCCTGGGGTCCGCCGGCGAGGCCGGCCTCGCCCTGGCCGCCCAGCTGGATCCGGGTGCCGGTGGAAACCCCCGCGGGCACCTTGATGGTGAGGCTGCGGCGGCTACGAACCCGGCCGTCACCGTTGCACTCGTTGCAGGGGTTAGGGATGACAGTGCCGAAGCCCTGGCAGGTACCACAGGCCGCGCTGGTCATCACCTGACCGAGGATGGACCGGACGGCGCGCTGCACCTGGCCCGAGCCACCACAAATGTCGCAGGTCCGGGGCGAGGTGCCCGCCTGGCAGCAGGACCCGTCACAGGTGGGGCAAACAGCAGCCGTGTCGACCTCGATCTTCTTGTTGATCCCGAAGACGGCATCGACCAGGTCGATGCGGACGGCTATGAGCGCATCCTGGCCGCGGCGGGTACGCGACGGCGGGCCGCTGGGACCGCCCCCGCCGAAGAAGGTTTCGAAGATGTCCTGGAACGCAAAGCCAGGACCGGCGTGTCCGCCGCCGAAGCCGTTGTCGGTCCCGTTTTCGTTACCCGTCGTGTCATACACCCGGCGTTTCTGCGGGTCCGACAGCACTTCGTACGCCCGGGTCACCAGCTTGAAATCCTCTGAGGCGTCCGGACCCGGGTTGACATCCGGGTGCAGCTTTCGCGCAAGCTTGCGGTAAGCCTTCTTGATCTCCTCGCCGCTGGCATCGCGGTTCACACCGAGGACTTCATAGTGATTACTCACTCCTGCACTTCACTTCCTATGTCACTGCCCGGGTGGGGATTTGGTGCCCACCCGGTATGGCTTGCTGTTGCTGGAACATATTCATTACTGCGATGGCCGCGGCCTAATCCGTCAGAATCCTCGACAGGTAGCGGGCCACCGCGCGCACCGCCGCCATCGAGGTGGGGTAGTCCATCCGTGTTGGCCCCAGGACTCCGACCTTGGCCAGCGAGTCCGGGCCGTATCCGGTGGCAATCACCGAGGCCTCGGCGAGTCCACCGTGCGGGTTTTCCCGCCCGATCCGCACCGAGACGCCAAACGCGTCGTGCTTCATTTCGGAGAGCAGGCGTAGCATCACCACCTGCTCCTCAAGGGCTTCCAGCACTGGTCCGATACTCAACGGGAAGTCTACTGTGGATCGCGCCAGGTTGGCTGTGCCAGCCATCACAATCCGGTCGTCACGGTTTATCCCGGCAAGTTGTTCAAGCGTTCGGGCGAGCGCAGTTCCTGCCCGGCGCTGCCTGAACGGCAGGGCGGCGACGGCGAGGGCGAGTTCCTGTGGGAGTGAGGTCAGCTTGATACCGGACACTGAGCCGAGAAAATGCTGCCGGAGTTCGGCGAGGCTGGCCTCCGGCACGGCTTCGGGAAGCGGCACCACCCGCTGCTGGACCGTTCCATTGGTGGCGATCAGCACCACGAGCACCTGGTTGGGGGCCAGCAGGACGAACTCAAGGTGGCGGACCGCCGCGTTGCCGAGGTGGGGGTACTGCACAACTGCCACCTGATTGGTCAGGTGGGAGAGGAGTCGGACGGTCCGGTCCATGACGTCGTCGAGGTCTTCAGCACCCTCCAGCAGGGCCTGGATGGCACGCTTCTCGGGCGCCGACAAGGGCTTAACCTCGGAAATCTGGTCAACGAACAGCCGATAGCCCTTGTCCGTGGGAATGCGACCCGAACTGGTGTGGGGCGCCGTGATCAGACCCTCTTCTTCAAGGACTGCCATATCGTTGCGGATCGTCGCCGATGACACTCCCAGCTGGTGGCGTTCCACCAGGGCCTTTGATCCCACCGGCTCCCGGGAATGCACATAGTCCTCGACGATGGCGCGCAACACCTCAAGTCGGCGTGGTTCGCTCACATTTCACCTCCGCACACGGTTCCCTGACACTTCCAGCAGATCTGGCACTCGACACGCCCAAGTGCCAAGTCTAGTACGTTCCAGAGGATTGTTAGCATTGAAAATCCCTGGCCGGACCGTCCAGCGGCGAGCCTGGAAGCGAGCAACAATCTTGTCAACATACGAATGGGGCGCGCAGGACATCTCCGCCCCGCGGCAGGTTTCCCTCCCCAAGGTTGCGGCCAGCGCCGGATTGGTGCTGGAGGACGTCCAGAGCGGTTATGTGGGCGCCGTGGTTCGGGTCGAGAAGTCCGGCGGCATGCACGTGATGGTGCTCGAGGACCGGCGCGGCAAACTCAAGACCTTCCCGCTGGGGTTCGGCTTCCACATCGATGGCGGCCCGGTGGAAGTGGTGGCCCCCACCGGACCGCCATCAGCGCCTGCCCGGCGGCTGACGGCGTCGGGCTCGGTGAGGGTTGATGGCGCCCGGGCGAGGACCGCGCGGGCCAGCAGGATCTGGGTGGAGGGCCAGCACGATGCCGAGCTGATCGAAAAGGTGTGGGGTGACGACCTGCGGCTCGAAGGGATCGTTGTGGAACCACTCCACGGCGTCGACGACCTGGCCGGGATGATCCGGTCCTTCGGCCCGGGGCCGAACCGTCGACTCGGCATCCTGGTCGACCACCTGGTGACCGGGTCGAAAGAGCAGCGCATTGCGCAGGAGGCCATGAAGGTACCCGGCGCGGCGTCGAACGTGCTCGTCGTCGGGCACCCCTATGTCGACGTGTGGCAAGCCATCAAACCGGCCGCCGTCGGGCTCACCGCCTGGCCCGTGGTCCCCCGTGGCCAGGACTGGAAGACGGGGATCCTTGCCGGCCTGGGCTGGCCGCACGCGGACAAGGCAGCCGTGGCGCATGGTTGGAAGCGCCTGTTGGGTTGCGTGACCAGCTACGCGGACCTCGAACCGTCCCTCCTCGGCAGGGTCGAAGAAGTCATTGACTTCCTGACCATTCCCGGGAATGCCGACCAGAGCGGCTGATCCGTACTACGCGTTTCCCGGGCAAAGACGTATTCTAGAGGGGACGGCACCTACCCGGGAGCCCCCCTGCAATAGAGGATGTTTAGTTGTCTAACCCCGCTGACCAGCACAAACAGTACGGATCCGAGGACGGCCAGAGCCAGCCTCCATCCGCTTTTGAGGGTGCCCCGGCGAATGCACTGCCGTTGACCGCATCCGAGGACAGACAGTGGGCAACACTGTCGCACTTCGGCGGAATCCTGGGCTTTATTCCCTCGCTGATCATCCTGTTGATCTTCAAGAACCGTGGCCCCTTCACGGCTCAGGAGTCGCGGGAGGCGTTCAACTTCACGTTCCCACCCACGCTCCTCGCCTTCGCTGCCTGGTTGCTGTCACTGCTGCCCGCCGTGGGCGGCCTGTTCGCCGTCGTCAACGCGCTGATCTGGGTGGCCATTGCCGTGTCCTCAGTGGTCGCCGGGATTCAGGTCAACCGCGGCCGCCCCTACCGGTACGCCTTCAACCTGCGCCTGTTCAAGTAGGCGCGTCGCCCCTCGCCTGATTGTCACTGGCCCTAGTCCGGCAGCAGCCGGCGAACCACGGCATCGGCGAGCAGCCTTCCCCTGCCGGTGAGAGTGATGGTCCCGGCAAAAGCGTCGGCAGGAACAATCAGTTCATCTGCGATCAACCCGGCGACGGCGAGTCGTCCTGCGGGGCGTAGCCTGCTGGTGGGCAGTCCCTCGCGGAGCCTGGCTCGGAGCATGACATCCTCCACGTACCGGGTGTCGTCGTCGAGGATTTCCCGGCCGGCGGCCGGTGACACACCCGAGCTGAGGCGTTGGGCGTAGGCAGTCGGGTGTTTCACATTCCACCACCGCACCCCTCCCAGGTGGGAGTGGGCGCCCGGTCCGGCACCCCACCAGTCGTCGCCGCGCCAATAGGCCAGGTTGTGCCGGCATGCGTCGTCGGGTGTGCGTGCCCAGTTACTGACCTCGTACCAGCCCAGGCCGGCGGCTTCCATCGACTGCTCTGCCAAAGCGTACTTCTCGGCGTGATCGTCGTCGTCGATGTCGGGCACCTCTCCCCGACGGATCCGCGCCGCCAGCTTGGTGCCGTCCTCGATAATCAGCGCGTAGGCGGAGACGTGATCCGGCTCGTAGGACAGTGCCGCGTCAAGCGACTGCTGCCAGTCGGCTGGGGTCTCCCCCGGGGTGCCATAGATCAGGTCGAGGCTGACGCGCAGCCCGGCGTCGCGCGCCCACTGCACCGCCAGGGGAACACGCTCCGGGGCGTGAGTGCGGTCCAGGACCTGCAAGACGTGAGGCACTGCCGACTGCATGCCGAAGGACACCCGGGTAAACCCTGCCCGCGCCAGCAGCTCAAGGGACTCGGGCGTCACCGAGTCCGGGTTGGCTTCAGTGGTGACCTCGGCGCCCGGAGCGAGACCCCAATGTCCCACGGCCGTACCCAGTACTGCGGCAAGGTCTTCGGCGGGCAGGAGGGTGGGAGTTCCACCGCCGAAGAACACCGTCGACAGGGGGCGCGGCGCGGCGCCCGTCGCGGTGAGAACGCCGGCGGCGAGATCCAATTCGGCGCTGACAGTTGCCGCGTACCGGTCCTGGGACGCCCCGCCGCCCAGTTCGGTGGCCGTATAGGTGTTGAAGTCGCAGTAGCCGCAACGCACCGCGCAGAAGGGGATGTGGACGTAAAGCCCCAGTTTGCGGTGGGCGCTGCCCACGGCTGCCTGCTCCGGGAGCAGACCGTTCTCCGGCGCTGGCAGGCCGAGAGGCAGGGCACTCGGCATCGCTACTTCTTGACCTTGTCCTTGGATTCGTCGGTGGTCAGAGCGGCAATGAAGGCTTCCTGGGGAACCTCCACGCGGCCCACCATCTTCATCCGCTTCTTGCCTTCCTTCTGCTTCTCCAGCAGTTTGCGCTTACGGGTGATGTCGCCGCCGTAGCACTTGGCAAGAACGTCCTTGCGGATTGCCCTGATGCTCTCCCGGGCGATGATCCGTGAGCCGATGGCCGCCTGGATGGGCACCTCGAACTGCTGGCGCGGTATGAGCTCGCGCAGTTTCCCGGTCATCATCACTCCGTAGGCGTAGGCCTTGTCACGGTGGGTGATGGCGGAGAACGCGTCGACCTGCTCCCCCTGCAGCATGATGTCGACCTTGACGAGGTCGGCGACCTGGTCGCCGTCGGCCTTCCAGTCCAGCGACCCGTAGCCCCTGGTGCGGGACTTGAGGATGTCGAAGAAGTCGAAGACGATCTCGGCGAGAGGCAGGCGGTACCGGATCTCCACCCGGTCCTCGGAGAGATAATCCATCCCTCCCATGACGCCGCGCCGGCTCTGGCACAGTTCCATGATGGCGCCCACGAATTCGGTGGGGGCGAGGATCGTCGCGGCGACCATCGGCTCGCGCACCTCGGCGATCTTGCCGGTGGGGTATTCGCTCGGGTTGGTGACGTGGATGAGCTTTTTGTCCTCCAGTGTCACCTGGTACTCGACGTTGGGGGCGGTGGAGATCAGGTTCAGGTTGTGCTCGCGTTCGAGCCGTTCCCTTGTGATCTCCAGGTGCAGGAGCCCGAGGAAGCCGACCCTGAAGCCGAACCCCAGGGCTGCTGAGGTCTCCGGCTCGTAGACGAGCGCTGCATCGTTCAGCATCAGTTTTTCCAGTGCGTCGCGGAGCACCGGGTAGTCGGTGCCGTCCAGCGGGTACAGGCCGGAGAAGACCATGGGTTTGGCGTCGGCATACCCGGGCAGGGACGCCTGGGCGGGCTTGGCCAGATTGGTGACCGTGTCACCGACCTTGGAAAGCCTGACATCCTTCACGCCGGTGATCAGGTAGCCGACCTCGCCGACGCCCAGCCCCTTGGACGGGGTGGGCTCCGGGGAACTGACGCCAATCTCGAGGAGTTCGTGGCTGGCACGGGTGGACATCATCTGGATCCGCTCGCGGGGATGCAGCATGCCGTCCACCACCCGCACATAGGTCACCACGCCGCGGTAGGTGTCGTACACAGAGTCAAAGATCATGGCCCGCGCGGGAGCGTTGGGGTCGCCGACGGGAGGGGGAAGATCCTTGACAATCTTGTCCAGCAGGGCTTCGACGCCCATCCCGGTCTTCCCGGAGACCCTCAGGACGTCGTCAGGATCGCCGCCGATCAGGTTGGCCAGTTCAGCTGCGTACTTTTCGGGCTGCGCGGCGGGGAGGTCAATCTTGTTCAGCACCGGAATGATGGTGAGATTGTTTTCCATTGCCAGGTAGAGGTTGGCCAGGGTCTGGGCCTCGATCCCCTGGGCGGCGTCGACCAGCAGGATCGCCCCTTCGCAGGCAGCGAGCGACCGCGAAACTTCGTAGGTGAAGTCAACGTGCCCCGGCGTGTCGATCATGTTGAGCGCGTGGCTCACACCGTCAAGTTCCCACGGCAGCCTGACCGCCTGGGATTTGATGGTGATGCCACGCTCCCGCTCAATGTCCATGCGGTCCAGGTACTGGGCCTTCATGTCACGCTGCTCGACGACGCCCGTGAGCTGCAGCATGCGGTCCGCCAGGGTGGACTTGCCGTGATCAATGTGGGCAATGATGCAAAAGTTTCTGATAATCGCCGGATCAGTGGCGGCGGGCACCGGTGAGGTGCGGGCCTTCGGTGACACTGGACATTCCTTACTGTTGCGAAAGGGCTGCTGCGCAGCGGCCGTCTCAGCAACAACTGCCGGGTTCGGAGCGAGGTGGACTTACCTCTTCGGCGGGTTTCGTAAAACCAGCTCGGTTAACAGTCTCCCATGAGCTGGCGATTGATCTTGAATTGCATGGGCGCCCGAACGGTATCCTTGACCGCATGCGATTCGATGCCGGTTCCCTGCTCCGCCTGGCCCGTTCTGCCATCCGGGTGCTCCAGCCCCCGGCGCGGCAGTCCGGTTCCGCCCCCAAACCGACTGCCTACCCGGGGGATTTCACCGGCACCCCTCGCGTCACATACGCCCCGCGGGCAGACGACGTGCCGGATGCCGGCGAGATCGTCTGGGCCTGGGTGCCCTTCGAAGAGGACCACCGCCAGGGTAAGGACCGGCCCGTCCTGTTGATCGGGACGCATCGCGGGAGGTTGCTGGGCCTAATGCTGACCAGTCGAAACCGGAACGATTCATCGACGTCGGATCCCGCTTACGTCGACATCGGGTCCGGGTCCTGGGATGTGCAGGGGCGTCCCAGCGAAGTCAGGACCAACAGGATCATCCAGTTGGCGCCGGGCGATGTCCGCCGGATCGGCGCCGTGCTGCCGCGGGCGCAGTTTGATCGTGTTGCAGCGCGGCTCGGCTGAGTGACCGTCGGCATTGCTGGGTTCTCGTCGGCATTATTGGCGGCGCCCCGTCCAATGATGGCAGCGCCGCGCTCGGACCTGCCCGCTGCCGGGACTAATCCCGGCATCTCTGGTAATCTAGACAGCTGTGTGTCCGCGCAGGTCGACGGGCACTTTAGTCCAATCGCCTACGGTATCCCCACGCCGCTCAGTCATTGGTTGAACTGAATTACCCTCACGACCAGTCCGCAATACAAAGAGAGTTCTAAATACGTGGCAAATATCAAGTCCCAGAAAAAGCGCATTCTCACCAACGAGAAGGCGCGCCAGCGCAACAACTCGGTTAAGTCCGAGTTGAAGACGGCCATCCGCGCCGTCAACACTGCGATCGGCACCGCCGACAAGGAAGCCGCTACCAGCGCCCTCCAGTCGGCAAGCCGCAAGCTGGACAAGGCTGTCAGCAAGGGTGTCGTGCACAAGAACAACGCAGCGAACCACAAGTCCGCGATCTCGAAGAAGGTCAACGCTCTGTAACCAGAGCCTGACTGTTCGACGTTTTCCAGATGGCTGGCCTTCGGGCCGGCCATCTGTCGTTTAACCGGCAGACCCTCAACCTCGATTACTCGGGGTGGAGTGTGGGGGCGGAAACTAGCCGCGGCCAGCCAGGGCAATGGTGGTCACTGCGTGCTCGACGGCGTAGACGGGGTCACGGGACGCGCCTTTCACCTGGGCGTCGGCTTCGGCTAGCACCTGGATGCACTCGATCAGCCCTTCGGGGCTGAATCGTTGGGCGTCGCGTCGGGCCTGGTCTACCTGCCAGGGTGCCATCCCTAGTTCTTTGGCGAGCTGGGCTGAGCTTCCGCGCACCTGGTGGACCTTCGCCACAGCCCTGACCTTCATCGCCAGCGCAGCGGTCAGGAGTACCGGGTCGGCTCCGGTGGCCAAAGCGTGCCGGAGCATGGAGAGGGCCTGCCCTCCCCTGCCAGCCAGAGCCGCATCCGCCACTTTGAAACCGGTCACCTCAACCCGGCCGCCATAGTACTTCTCGACCGTCTCTTCGGTGATTTCGCCCGTAGTATCCGAGATCAGCTGCTGGCAGGCCGCCGCAAGCTCGGCGAGCTGGGATCCGACAGCCGCCACCAGGGCCCGCAATGGTCCGCCGCCGATCCGCCGCCCAGCGGCCCTGAATTCCTCGATTACGAAGTCGGTTTTGTCCGAGTCCTTTTTCAGCGGCTGGCAGTCGACAACAGTAGCCCCCGAGGCCTTGACTGCGTCCAGGAGCTTCTTGCCGCGGTTTCCGCCGCTGTGGTGCATCACCAGGACGACGTCGGGCGCGGGATCCGAAAGGTACGCGAGAGCGTCCTGCAGGAAGTCGTCATTCATCTGGGCGAGGCCACTCGCCTCGATCAGTTTGGCCTCGCCGAAGAGGGATGGGCTGCCATGGATCGTCAGATCGCCCGCCTCATATTTGCCGGCGTCGAGCTTCACATCCTCAAGATCGGGACGGGCGTCCCGCAGGCTGCGCCGAATGCGTTCGACTGCCTGACCTGCCGCATACTCCTCAGGGCCACTGAGCAGAACCATCGGTGCGGGTACCACGGTGCGCCACTGCATTCCCGAGCTGCCGGCTGATTCCCGCCGGGATGCGGCTGGCCTGGACGTCACGTGGTTGCTCCTGCTCGGTGGTGGGCGGGTCGATGGTCTACGCGTCAACTGTGCCACGGGCCGGACGTACGACAAAGCGGACCCGGTGGTCACCGTTTGATGCGCAATACATTGTCGTCCACCGACACGAGAAACGTTCCCAGCTCGTCGGTCCGTGCGACAGTAATCCCTGCTGCTGCCAGTCCGGTGATGATCGATGGGTGGGGGTGTCCGTAGTCGTTGTCCCGTCCGGCGGAAATGAGGGCGAGACGGGGCCGAACTGCGTGGGCAACATCCAGCCCGCCGTTAAGTGCGCCATGGTGTGCAACTTTCAGGATCTGCACTCCGCGCTCCACGAGACCCGGGTTGGCGCGCAGCATCGATCGGGCCGCCTCTTCTTCCAGATCACCCGTCATCAGGATGGTCACCGGTGACCCGGAGGTGGAATCGGGCGGGTCGATAATGACCTCCAGCACAGCGCTTGAATCGTTCTCCGATGCTGGCCGGACCCCGTTGCCTGGCCACAGCACTGCCCAGGCAAGGCGGCCATACGTGCCGCCGTCGCCGTGCTCGCCCTGCATGCCCGCCACTAGGCGCTCCGGCGCGGGACGCTGGGAAGAGACCTCACTAACCACCGCGGGGAGGGTCGGCTCGGTGGAGGAGTAGAGGATCCGCTCCACCTCCCTGTCCCTGAACACTCCTTCGATTCCTCCGTAGTGGTCCGCGTGCAGGTGGGTGAGAACCAGAAGCTCAACGGTGGTGACAGCGAGGCGGTCCAGACAGGCATCGACGTCGTCCGGTTCCGGACCTGTATCCACCAGAATCGCTTTACGTTCACCGGTTCGCAGCACAAAAGCATCGCCTTGACCGACATCGCAGGCAGCCACGAGCCAGGCACCGTCGGCGGGTCGACCGACCGGCCACAACATCACCGCGCCAAGACCCAGCGCGCAGCCACCGGCCAGCCACACCAGAGTGGAGGTCCTACCTTGGCCGGCAGTTGATCGCTGGCCGCCCCGCCGGCTGGTGTGGTGCGGTCTCCTGACGGCCGCCAGCAGCTGTGAGCTGAATACCACAGCCAGGACGATCGACAGGCCCAGGGCACCGGTGACCACAGCGCCCAGGGGGCCGCCCATCCATGGCAGGGCCGCACCGGGAGCGGCGCTGAAGAACTCGGCCACGCTTCCGACCCACGCCGCCCCCCAGCCTGCCACCAGGACCAACGGCACGGCGAGCGGTTCGGCGACAACCAGCACCGCGACAGCCGCCATCCCCACGATGGTGACCATGGGGACAACCGGGGTGGCCGCCAGGTTCGCTGGAACTGAGTAGAGCGGCAATGCGGGCTGCAGGACAAGCAGCAGAGGGGTACAGAACAGCTGCGCAGTGATCGGCACGGAGAGGAGCTGGGCGGCCAGCGCTGGCATGAACCGGGCGAGCCTGGCCGCCAATACGGGGCCAAACGTGATCAGACCGGCGGCCGCGGCGACCGAGAGCATGAACGCGTAGGAAGCGGTGAGCCAGGGATCGATCGTGAGGAGGACGACCACGGTGAGCAGCAACAGTGCCAGCGGCACCCTCCCACGACCGGTCAGCACCGCTGCCACGCCGAGCCCGCCCATCACTGCGGCACGCAGCACGCTCGGTTCGGGCCTGACCAGGATTACGAATCCGATCAGCGCAAGCATCCCCAACGCCGCTGCGGGCAGGCGCGGCAGCCTGGCGGCCCGGGCTCCGAGGAACACGAACGCGAGCACGTAGGTGCAGTTGGCGCCGCTCACAGCGGTGAGATGGGTCATCCCGGTGGTCTGCATGTTCTGTTCGACTGACGCATCGAGGGTGCTCCGGTCACCGATCACCATTCCTGGCAGGAGGCCTCCCTCCCCCGCAACCCGTGATGCCAGCTCCACAAAATCCTCGCGCACCTGGGCCGGAAAGGTGGTCCGGTCTGCTGACCGTGCCATCTGGGGGCTCGTCTCGGCCAGGAGGAGGGCGACTGCCCGGTCTCCCGGTTCCGTGGGCAGGAGGTGCCCGGCGGCCCGGACTGAGTCTGAGTCGGCGATCTGGCGCCAGGAGGCCGGCCCGATCACCACCACCGGGGTACGTGCTGCGAACCGGGTCCCGTCGACGGTGCCAGCCGTCAGGGTGGCTTCGACAAGGAACCGGTCCGCCCCCGTAAACCGGTCCGGGCTAATCATCACGGCATCCGTGGTTGCCTCAAGAACAGCGGTGATCGAGGCCCGGTCCTGAACCGCCGGGAAAACAGGCCCCGCGGTCCGGGCCTGGATCAAGGCGGCAGCCGGTACAGCAACCACTGCTGCGACCGCCAGGGGCACCACGCACGGGAGGACCAGACGTCTGCACCTCCCCCAACCGGCGGGAAAGAAGCTCGCAATACCTGAACCCACGGCCAACGCCACCAGGGCTCCAGCACCGAGGAGGGCCGCAGCAGCGTCGAGCCGGGTCACTCCCGCCGCGGCAACCCAGGCAGCAACAGCAGCAGGCAGGAGCCGAAGGTCCCGGTTCCCGGGCGCAGGGACCTTCGCTGTCCCGGTCGCCGGGGAATTCAGTGACAACCGCTCCTTCCATCTGGTCAGCCGTCGAAACGGGGCGGCCCCGCCGGCCCGCGAGGACCAGCCGGGTACGGCGAACCGGCCGGGGCGAGGCATCGTCATCCGGTCCTCAGCTGTCCGCTGGGAGCCGGCGGGCTGGGTCGCCGCCTGGATGAAGCGCGTCCAGGCCCTGCGGGATCTCACCTCCAGCCCCGTCCCCGGCCATCTTCCCGACCCCACATCTGGCCCCGAGCCCGACCGGCCGTCATACGGTCACCAGCGGAATCAGGGCCGCGAGCATCGCTTCGCCGATACCCGGGACGGCGTCGAGGTCCTCCGGTCTGGTGAAGCCCCCGTGATCGGTCCGCCATTGAACGATGCGCTCCGCAAGCACCGGACCGATCCGCGGAAGGGTTTCCAGCTCATCAGGACCTGCCGTGTTGAGGTTCACGATCCCCGACGCACCCGCCGTGTCAGCCGGCAGTGGGGCGTCAGCACCACTACTGGAAGCACCGCCGGACCCGCCGGGGGCCGGAGGAAGCAACCCGCCCGGCAGGACCTCACCTTCCAGCGGCACCCTGATCTGCTGACCATCCTGCACCGGTGCTGCAAGATTGATGGCGGCGAGATCGGCCTCGGGCAACGCGCCGCCTGCCAGGTCCAACGCGTCAAACACCCGGGCGCCCGCAGCAAGCTCCACCACCCCCGGTCGGGCGACCGCCCCGGCAACGTGAACCAGCAGCAGTTGCGGGACCACGTCTCCGGCCGCAGCGGGAGTTCTCTGCGCCGGCGCTGGCGGTGACGGTCCAGCAGGTGAGACCGCTCCGGCGCGCGCCCCCGGTGGGGGGACGACGGACGTCGGCGCACCGGTCGACTCGACGGCGCCGCGAGGGTCTGGGAGGCTGCTGGCCGAGGCGTCAAAAGCCACCGAAGTGACCTCCGGGGAGGGAGCGCCGCGCAGCATAAACAGGCCGAAGGCGATGGACAGGGTCAGACCAAGGACCAGCAGCGACGCACCCCGGCCGACCGCCCACCGGCGAGCTCGCTGAGGGCTCGGCGGCCGGTCATCCGGATCGTTCAGGTCGTCCGGATCCTCCGGATCGTCTGGGTCCTGTGCAGTACCCGCCGACTCCTGCCGGACGGTGAATCCGACGCGGGATGGAGGGCTGGTGGCCCAGCGGTGTTGTGCCATGCCGCCGAGCCTAGGATCCAGCCGCGCCCGATCTGCTGCACTATGAGGCTATGTGGGCAAATCCAGCGGGACTCAGGGTGCTGTGGAGGGCTGGTCGTCGTCGCCAATCCGCCCTGCTACGGCGATCGCTATCACGCCCAGACCGGTGTGGGCCGCGAGCACTGCCGGTAGCTGGGCCAGGACTGTTCGCACTTCGGGGTGGCGGTGCTGCAGAGTCTTCGCTAGCTCCGCCACGTGGGCGTGGTTACCGAAGTAGTGGAACGCCACCACCGCTCCAGGCCGACCCGCGACGTCCGCCTCCACCAGATCAATCAGGCGGGCCGTCGCCTTGGCAGTGGATCTGACTTTTTCGAGCGGAAGGATCCTGCCCTCCTGCACGCTGAGGATGGGTTTCACCGCCAGGAGGGTGCCCAACACGCTTGCCGCCGCGCCGATTCGCCCGCCCTTGCGCAGCTGTTCAAGGCTCGGCACCAGGAAGCGCAGCGTCGACGAGTCACAGACAGCGCGGGTCACCGCTGCCGCACTGGCCAGGTCGAGTCCGTCGCGTCCACCGGCCTGCGCGGCGGCGACACCGAACCCCATCGCCATGCCGACGGTCCGGCAGTCAACAATCTCCACCGGGATCGACACTGCGCCAGCCGCCAGCCGCGCGGCGTCGGCGGTGCCCGACAGATCCCCCGAGAGGTGCACCGATAGGATCCCCGTTGCGCCCTCCGCTTCCAGCCGACGGTAGACGCCCTCGAACTGACCGGGCGAGGGGCGCGAGGTGCGCACCTCGGCGCCCTCGGCCAACGCAACCGACAGTGGTCCGGTGAGATCGTCAGTGCCTTCACCGAAGATCCGCCCGGCAATCATCACCGGCATCGACACGACGACGACGCCGTGTGCGGCCCCGCCCTCGGCCAGCCACTCAGGCGGGAGGGCCGCAGCGGAATCGGTCACTACGGCGATCCGGGGCGGTGCGACGGCTTCCGGAGCGGTTCGGGAACCCAACGGCCGGACCCACAGCCGCTCCAGCCACCGCATCGAATACCACGCAGCGGAGCCGGTTTTCGGCAACGCTGAAGGCTCCTGGACCGGTTCGTCGTGACTCAGCCCTGGGCGCACCGCTGGAGGCTGTGCTGCTGGTGGTTGTCCCGCTTTGTCGGCCCGCATGGGTTACTCAGGAACGATGTTGACCAGCTTCGGAGCCCGCACAATGATGGTCCGGATTCCCCTGCCGTCGAGGGTCTTCTGGATCGCGGCGCTGGCCAGCGCCAGTTCCCTCAATGCGTCCTCGGTGATGTCCGGGGCAACCTCAAGGCGGTCGCGGACCTTGCCCTTCACCTGCACGACGGCGACGACCGTGTCCTGCACCAGCAGCGTCTCGTCGACTGTGGGCCAGCCCGCCGTCGCCACCGACGCCGGGTGCCCCAGCCGGTTCCACAGATCCTCGGCGGTGTAGGGGGCGAACAGGCTCAGGATGATCGCCACCGCTTCGGTAGCTTCGCGGACTGCCGGATCGGCGCCGCCGACACCCGAGTCGATGGCCTTCCGGGTGGCGTTGACCAGCTCCATCACCCGGGCGATGACCACGTTGAACTTGTTGCCCTGCAGCAGCGCAGCGCTGTCCGCGACGGTCCGGTGAGTGATCGACCGCAGGGCCCGGTCGCCACCCGAGAGGTCGACGTCGGGCGCGCTCGTCACATCGAGGCCGAGGCGCCAGGCACGGGCCAGAAACTTCGACGAGCCCGACGGCGAGACGTCCGCCCAGTCGACGTCGTCCTCCGGTGGGGAGGCGAAGACCATGGTCAGCCGGATCGCGTCAACACCGAACTTGTCCAGCTGCTGGCTCAGGTCGACGCCGTTGCCCAGCGACTTGCTCATCGCTTTGCCGCCGTTGAGCACCTGGCCCTGGTTCAGGAGCGCCGAGAACGGTTCGGTGAACCCGATCAGTCCCAGATCGAACAGCACCTTGGTGAAGAAGCGGCTGTACAACAGGTGCAGAATGGCATGCTCGACGCCGCCCACATACTGGCCGACGGGCAGCCAGCGGTTCACTGCGTCGGTGTCGAACGGTGCATCGGTGGTGTCCGGCGACGCGAACCGCAGGAAATACCAGGAGGAATCGACGAAGGTGTCCATCGTGTCGGTGTCGCGCTTCGCGGGCCCGGCGCACTGGGGGCAGGGCACGTTCACCCACTCCTCGACCGCTGCCAGTGGTGAGGTGCCCTTCGGGGACAGGTCGCCGCCGCGCAGATCCTCAGGCAGGGTGACGGGCAACTGGTCGTCGGGGACCGGTACCTCGCCGCAGGTGGCGCAGTGGATGATCGGGATGGGGGTGCCCCAGAACCGCTGCCGGGACAGCAGCCAGTCACGGAGCCGGTAGTTGACGGTGTGCTCGCCGGTACCCTGTCCGGCCACCAGGTCAATGGCGCGGGCAATGGCCTCGTCCTTGCCCAACCCGTCCAGTTCGCCGGAGTTCAGCAGGGTGCCGGGCCCTGTGGTCGCGACCCATGACTCGGCTGGGTTCTCGGCACCCGTGTCGACCACCATCTTCACGGGCAGGTCGAAGGCTCTGGCGAAGTCCAGGTCGCGTTGGTCGTGCGCGGGAACGGCCATGATGGCTCCGGTCCCATAGTCGGCCAGCACATAGTCGGCTGCCCAGACGGGCAGCTTCTCCCCGTTCAGGGGGTTGATGGCCCAGCGGCCGGTGAACACGCCGGTCTTTTCCCGCTCGGTGGACTGGCGCTCAATCTCCGACAGGGACTTGATCCCCTCCCGGTACTCCTCCAGTTCGGCACGGTGAGCCTGGGTGACCAGGTCCAGGGCCAGCGGCGCGTCGGCGGCCACCACAAAGAAAGTGGCGCCGTGCAGCGTGTCGGGCCGGGTGGTGAACACGGGGACGCTCTGCGCTGGCTGCCCCTCTGCCGCCTCGATCACGAAGTCTACGTGGGCGCCTTCGGAGCGGCCGATCCAGTTGCGCTGCATTGCCAGGACCCGGTCGGGCCAGTGACCCTGCAACTGGTCCATATCGTCGAGCAGGCGGTCAGCATAGTCGGTGATCTTGAAGTACCACTGGTTCAGGCTCTTCTTGGTCACGGGGGTGCCGCAGCGCTCGCAGGCGCCGTTGACTACCTGCTCGTTGGCCAGCACGGTCTGGTCCTTGGGGCACCAGTTGACCGGCGAATCCTTGCGGTAGGCCAGACCCTTCTCGAAGAACCGCAGGAACAGCCACTGCGTCCACTGGTAATACCCGGGGTCTGAGGTGTGCAGCCGCCGCGACCAGTCGACGCTGATGGCGTAGCGGCGGAACGAGTTGGCCTGCGTCTCGATGTTGGTATAGGTCCACTCGGAGGGGTGGGCGTTGCGCTGGATGGCAGCATTCTCGGCGGGCAGCCCGAACGAGTCCCAGCCGATCGGGTGGAGGACGTCAAACCCCTGCTGACGGTAATACCGGGCGACGACGTCGCCCATCGCGAACGCTTCGGCGTGGCCCATGTGCAGGTCGCCGGAGGGGTAAGGGAACATGTCCAGGACGTAGCGGCGTTCCCGCGATCCGTCGTCGGCGGGCTTGAACGGCTGGAGCCGGTCCCACTCCGCGGGCCACCGGGCTTCGATGTCGGCGAAGTTGTAGGTGTTCTCGTCCGGCTGCCCGGCGTCGGCTTGCGTGCTCACTGTCGTTGCCCTGTCCTCTTGATCAATTGCCCCTAGACACACAAAAGCCCCTCGTCCAGGGAGGGGCATGCCGCACGGTTGACCGTGCGGCTAGCTAAGGAGTTGTACTACAGACATGCGACCACTCTAGCGCAGATTGGCGCCAGCGACCCGCGACGCGGGTTACGATGTTTCTGGTATGCGCGCCCGCAAGGCGTGACCTGCCATGCCGAGGCGGAGTGCGCCCCCGGCTGATCGGCCACCGGCCCCGCGAGGGGAATACCACCTGAGATCAGGATCCGATTACAGTGGCCCGTCGCATTGTGAGGCACGATCGCATGACACAACTCTTTCCCGCAGTCGATCCCGCTCCTGCAGCCCTCGGTGACGACGCCGTCGCACTGGTTCGCCGCTGGCTGCACCTGGACGACGCCCGCCGCCCCGAGCCGACCGTCACCCGAGGGTCACGGTCGGCGCAGCTTCTCGCCGAAGTGCTGAAGGACGATGCCGGCCTCCAGTTCACGCTCGGCTTCGTCGACCGGGTCATCAGGCCCGAGGACAATGCTGTCGCTGCACGGAACCTGTCAAAACTGGCCAGGCAAACGCCGTCGTTCCTTCCCTGGTACATGAGGGGCGCTGTGAAGCTTGGTGGAGCGCTGGCTCCCAGCCTGCCCGGTATCGTGGTTCCCGTCGCGCAGCGGGTCCTGCGCGAAATGGTCGGCCACCTCATTGTCGACGCACGGCCACACAAACTCGGCAAGGCCATTGCCGGGCTCCGCGGCGAATCGGTCCGGCTGAACATCAACCTCCTGGGCGAGGCGGTCCTCGGCAACGACGAGGCCGACGCGCGGCTCGCCGGAACCACCAAGCTCCTGGCCCGCGACGACGTCGACTACGTGTCGATCAAGGTGTCCTCGGTGGTGAGCACCATGAACCTGTGGGACTTCCACGAGACAGTGGAGCGCGTCGCCGAGAGGCTCCTCCCCCTGTACCGGCTGGCCGCCTCGTCGCCGGCACCGAAGTTCATCAACCTCGACATGGAGGAATACCACGACCTCGATCTGACCGTCGCGGTGTTCAAACGCATCCTGGGCACCGAGGACCTCAAACAGCTCGAGGCCGGCATAGTGCTGCAGGCCTACCTGCCCGACGCGCTCGGAGCGCTGCAGGACATCACCGCGTGGGCCACCACACGCCGCGCCGGTGGCGGCTCGGCCGTCAAGGTCCGGCTTGTCAAGGGTGCAAACCTGGCCATGGAACTGGTCGACGCGACGGTCCACGGGTGGGAAGCTGCCACCCTGCCGTCGAAGGAAGCAACCGATACCAACTACAAGCGCTGCCTCGACTGGGCGCTGCGCCCCGAGAACGCCGAGGCGGTCAGGATCGGGGTGGCCGGCCACAACCTGTTCGACATCGCTTTCGCCCGGCTGCTTGCGCTCGCCCGCGGGGTGGAGGACCGGATCGAGTTTGAGATGCTCCTCGGGATGGCGGAGGAGCAGGCCGAGGAGATCAAAAAGGATGTTGGCTCCCTCCTGCTGTACACGCCGGTGGTGCACCCGGCGCAGTTCGACGTCGCCATCAGCTACCTGATCCGCCGGCTCGAAGAGAACGCCAGCCAGGAAAACTTCATGTCGGCTGTTTTCGAGTTGAACAAGAGCCCTGAGCTGTTCGAACGGGAGAAGCAGCGCTTCCTTGACTCACTCGCCGCTGTGGACACCGCTGTCCCAGGACCGAACCGGTTGCAGACTGTCGACCGGTTCGTGGAGCCGGCTCCCGGCGAGTTCGCCAACCAGGCCGATTCCGACCCGTCCCTCCCCGTCATCAGGGACTGGGCGACAGCAATCCTCGAGCGGGTTCCGGGGTCAACCCTGGGCCTTGAGCTGGTGGAGGCCTCCTGGCTCGAGACGAACGACGACGTCGAGCGCACCATTACGGCGGCGCTTGCCGGTCAGCTGGAGTGGGCGTCCCGCAGCGGTGCCGAACGGGCAGTGGTCCTGCGGAACGCGGCGGCGCGGCTTGCAGCGATCCGCGGTGACCTGGTCGAGGTTGCCGCCAGCGAAACCGGGAAGACTGTTGCCGAGTCCGACCCGGAGATTTCCGAGGCGATCGACTTCGCCAACTACTACGCGCTCCTCGCCGAGGAGCTGGACCAGGTTGAGGGAGCCGAGTTTGTTCCGGCACGCCTGACCGTGGTGACCCCGCCCTGGAACTTCCCGGTGGCCATCGCGGCCGGTTCTGCCCTTGCCCCGTTGGCGGCTGGCAGCGCCGTCGTCGTGAAGCCCGCACCGCAGGCAAGGCGCTGTGCGGCTGTCCTGGTCCAGGCTCTCTGGGACGCTGGCGTCCCCCGCGAGGTACTGCACTTTGCTGACGTCGAGGAAGGCCCCGTGGGCCAGCACCTCATCTCCCATCCTTCGGTGGATCGGGTGATCCTCACCGGTGCGTACGACACCGCGAAGCTGTTCCGCAGCTGGCGGCATGACCTGCCCCTGCTCGCCGAGACCAGCGGCAAGAACGCCTTGATCGTGACGCCCAGTTCGGACCTCGACCTGGCGGCCGCCGACGTCGTGAAGTCCGCGTTCGGTCACGCCGGGCAGAAGTGTTCGGCTGCATCGCTGGTGATTCTGGTGGGCTCGGCCGGAAAGTCGGCACGTTTCCGGAACCAGCTGGTCGACGCGGTGGCGTCCCTGAAGGTGGGATACCCGGACGACGCGGCCACCGAGATGGGCCCGGTCATCGAACCAGCAGAAGGCAAGCTCCGTGACGCGCTGACTACGCTCGGCGACGGCGAGACCTGGCTGGTGAAGCCGAAGCAGCTCGACGATACCGGACGGCTCTGGAGCCCGGGCGTCCGCGCTGGGGTGAAACCAGGCAGCTACTTCCATCTCACCGAGTTCTTCGGTCCCGTGTTGGGAGTGATGCACGCCGATTCGCTGGAGCAGGCCATCGAATGGCAGAACGCCAGCGCCTACGGGCTGACCGCGGGCATCCACACCATGGACAGCGACGAGCTGGCCCTGTGGCTGGACGCAGTGCAGGCCGGAAACCTTTACGTCAACCGCGGCATCACCGGCGCCATCGTTCAGCGTCAGCCGTTTGGTGGCTGGAAGCGGTCGGCAGTTGGGCCCGGCGCTAAGGCCGGCGGCCCCAATTACCTGATGCACCTGGGCAGCTGGAAGCCCGCCGAGCTGCACCCGGGGAATGTCCATGCGCCGCTGAGCGCACCGGTCCGGGACCTGTTACACGCTGCGGACATTCCCGCCGTGGACCAGGGCTTCCTGGCCCGGGCGACCGCCGACGATCAGCGACATTGGGTGAAGTCCTTCGGCGCCAACCGCGATGTCTCCGGGCTCGGGGTGGAGCGCAATGAGTTCCGCTACGTTCCTGGCGCGGTGACGGTCCGCCTCAATGAGGAGGGAACCCTGGCGTCCCTGGTCCGTGTGCTGGCGGCAGGGCTTCGGGCTGGGGCGACGCTGCGGGTGTCGTCGGCCCATCCCCTGCCCCCGGCGCTGACTGCTGTATTGTCGGCACACGCCGTGAATCAGGGTGTTGAAGACGACGCCGCCTGGTTGGCGCAGGCGGTGACAGCCGGTCTCGGTCGGGTCCGGTTGGTGGGCGGCGGCTATTCGGAGCTGTGCGCAGCGACGTCGGGTGATCCGGACGTGGCCATCTACGCGGGCCCGGTCACCGAGTCAGGCCGGCTGGAGATGCTGCCGTTCCTGCACGAGCAGGCGGTGTCCATCACGGCTCACCGGTTCGGCAACCCTGACAACGTCTCCCACACGGTGCTTGCCTAGCGGACCCGTTCGGGCCAGATAGCGAGGATCGATTGTTCCAGTCGCTGGGCGTGACTCATTCCGGTGCCAGGACCACTTCACGCAGCGACTCCTGTCGATCGTGGCGACACTTCCTGGCTGTTGTGGCGGCCTCCGCGGTCTACTGCCCGGTAGCGTTGCGCAGAATGGCAGCAATCTCGTGGAAGCCGAGGGCGGTGGCGTGCTGCAGGGGCGTCACACCATCGCGCTGGGAAGGGAACCTCACATCGGCGCCGCCCTCGACAAGGAGCTGCACGGTCTCCACGTACCGGGGCGAGCCATCGCCCAGGATGATCGCCTCGTGCAGTGCGGTCCAGCCCGGATTGTTGACGTGGTTGACTAACACGTCGGTCTCCAGCAGCCTTCGCACCACGTCCGCGTGGCCACGCTCAGCGGCGCGGATCAGAGCGGTGCCGTTGAAGCTGTCGCGCGCGTCAACGTCTGCGCCGCTACGCAGGGTCAGGTCCAATAGCTCGAGGTAGCCCTCACTCGCTGCGATCAGGAAAGCGCTCTGTTGGGTCTCGTCCTCGTAGTTGACGTCGGCGCCAGCGGCGATGAGCTGGCGGGCTTGGTCGACGTCGTTGTCCCAGGCCACCCCGATCAGGTTTTGATTCAGCGCGATCAGTTCGGCGGGTGCGAGCGACGTCGAGGTAACCGATGGGCTGCTCGGGGAGACCTCCGCAGCAGACTCCGTGGCTGGCGGCGACGGGCTGGGCGAGCTGGAGGGGCTCGACGCACTGGACGAGCTGGTCGGGCTCGAAGCACTCGCGGACCCGGAAGGCGTCAGTTGGGTCGGACCGGTCACCCCGCCGTTGCCGGTGCAGCCGGTCATCAGTAGCAGTACGGCCAAAACACCGCCTGGCACGAGGGCCCTCACCGGGACCCCTGCCGCGGGGCCACCGGGGTGGCACACCAGAACATCAGCGGGACCGTTCCCATGCTTACAAGCATACCCGAGCCATGAATCGGACCACTGTCGGCCAGGCACGGATCAGCGGGCGTCACGCGGTTCCCCGTGACGTGGGATCCCGTCATTCATCGGGCAGGTGCAACACGGTGTGGGCCTCATATTGGCTGCGGCCAATGCTGCCTAGAGCTGCTCTGATCGGGCGCGAAAAATTGTTCAACTTTTCTCTTCCGGGTGGGGATGCGCCGGGAGAACTTGAAGGGTATGGGCCCACTCACCCCGACCTTGCCCGCAAACTCGCGGGACATGCGCCGTCGTTCGCACGAATCCTCACCCCCCCTTTACCGGGGCACGACTCGGGGCCGACGCCACCACCTATCCGGTGCCGAAGGACCTGCAAGACAGTATTAGAGTGCGGGATAGGACGTGTCGGCATCCGGGTTGCAACCGGTTGGCAGTGTTTTGCGAACTCGACCATACGAAACCGTGGGCCTACGGTGGAAAGACCAGCTACGGCAACCTCGCTGCCTTGTGCAAACGTCACCACCGGCTCAAATCCGAGGGCTACTCGCACTATCGACAACCCGAACCGCGGAGCATCATCGCCGTCTCACCCACAGGCGAAACCTACATCACCCGACCGGACCCACCACCAGCCCCACCGCCCGACATACCTCCACCTTTCTAACAGCGCCGCCCTTGGTGAAAAGTGCCCGCCGAGGCGTTGGCTCTGGCGACTCAGAATGCCGCCAACCCGCCACAACCCACCACAGTCCACCATTCGACGGAGGTATTGGTCGGGCGAGCATGAGGTACCCGACAGGCCGACTACGCAACAGAGGCGGCGACCATCCTCCCGGATAGTCACCGCCCCTGCTGTGTTTTAGATACTGCTGTGACTTAGATACCGCGGTGTTTTAGATACCGCCGTGTCTCAGATACCTGCTGGTTTTAAAAATACTCGTCAAACACCCACAGGTGAAGGGAGAACTACTTCACGTCTTCGTCGACCCAGTCGAAGGTCCGGGTCACTGCCTTCTTCCAGAGCCGCATCTGGCGGTCACGTTCCCCGGAGTCCATCGATGGCGTCCACCGCTTGTCTTCGGCCCAGTTGGTGGCCAACTCGTCGGTATCCTTCCAGAACCCCACAGCCAAACCGGCCGCGTAGGCTGCACCCAGCGCCGTGGTCTCGGTGACCTTGGGACGGATCACCGGGATGCCGAGGATGTCGGACTGGAACTGCATCAGCGCATCGTTGGCGACCATGCCGCCGTCGACGCGCAGATCCTCCATGTCCACTCCCGAATCGGCGTTTGCCGCATCGAGTACTTCGCGGGTCTGGAAAGCCGTCGCTTCGAGAGCTGCGCGGGCAATATGCCCCTTGTTGACGAACCGGGTCAGTCCCACGATGGCGCCGCGGGCTTCACCGCGCCAGTATGGTGCGAACAAACCGGAGAACGCAGGCACAATGTAGACGCCACCGTTGTCTTCGACGGTCCGTGCAAGCTCCTCGACCTCTGGTGCTGACTTGATGATGCCCAGGTTGTCGCGCAGCCACTGGATCAGCGACCCGGTGACAGCGATCGAACCTTCGAGGGCATAGACGGCTTTCGCGTCTCCGAGCTTGTAGCAGACTGTGGTCAGCAGCCCGTTCTTCGAGTGAACAATCTCCTCACCGGTGTTGACGATCATGAAGTTACCGGTGCCGTAGGTGTTCTTGGCTCCACCCTTCTCGAACGCCGCCTGACCGAAGGTTGCCGCCTGCTGGTCGCCCAGGATTCCAGCAACCGGAACCTCACGCAGCAACTGCGACGTGTGAACCGTTCCGTAGACCTCCGAAGAGGACTTGATCTCCGGCATCATTGACTTCGGCACGCCAAACGCAGCGAGAATGCTGTCATCCCAGGAGAGGGTCTCCAGGTCCATGAACATGGTCCGCGAGGCATTGGTGACGTCGGTGATGTGCACACCGCCGTCGGTGCCACCGGTGAGGTTCCAGGTGACCCAGGAATCGGTGTTTCCGAAGATCAGGTCGCCAGCCTCAGCCTTGGCCCGCGCACCCTCAACGTTGTCAAGGATCCACTTGATTTTGGTGCCAGAGAAGTAGGTGGCCAGCGGTAGTCCCACCATCTGCTTGAACCGCTCCACTCCCCCGTCGGCCGCCAGCTCGTCGACGATCGACTGGGTACGGGTGTCCTGCCAGACAATCGCGTTATAGACAGGCTGTCCGGTGGTCTTGTCCCAGACCACAGCTGTCTCACGCTGGTTGGTGATGCCGACGGCGGCGATGTCGTGCCGTGTCAGGTTGGCCTTCGACAACGCATTGCCAATGACCTCCCTGGTGTTGTTCCAGATCTCCATCGGGTCATGCTCAACCCAACCCGCCTTAGGGAAGATCTGCTCGTGCTCTTTCTGGCCCGAGGACACGATATCCCCGCTGTGATCGAAAACGATCGCCCGGCTGGAAGTGGTGCCCTGGTCAATCGCAATGACGTACTTCGACATGTAATGCTCCTCGTTGAGTTTCTGTCGGTGATGAGTGTTGTCGCAGACGGCCTCTAGGCCGTCATTCCGTGCCTATGCTAGCCAGTGACTGCAGGGAAGGTGATGAACATGGCGACCAATCCGCCCAGCACCCCACCGATCAGTGGGCCGACCACTGGAACCCATGAGTAACCCCAATCGCTTCCGCCCTTGCCCTTGATGGGCAACAGGGCGTGAACGATCCTGGGACCAAGGTCACGGGCTGGGTTGATGGCGTAGCCGGTTGGTCCACCCAGTGACGCGCCGATGCCGACAACCAGGAGAGCAACAGCCAGTGGGCCGAGACCCGACGGTGTGCCAGCGAACGAAATGACCACAAACACCAGCACGAAGGTACCGATGATCTCGGTAACGAGGTTCCAGGCATTTGATCTGATCGCCGGGCCGGTGGAGAACACGCCCAGCTTGTTGGCTGGATCGGGCTCGGCGTCGAAGTGTTGCTTGTAGGCCAGCCAGCAGAGGAAGGCGCCGATCATGGCACCGAGCAGCTGGGCCGCGAAATAAGCCAACACGTTGATGAAGGTCTTGTCGATATCGGGGCCGAGTGTTGCAACGTCTGAGTTGACGAGCAGGCCGACCGTAACGGCGGGGTTCAGGTGCGCGCCGGAGAGCGCTGCAACGTAGACGCCGGCAAAGACGGCGAGCCCCCAACCGAAGTTAACCATGAGAAATCCGCCATTATTGCCCTTGGTGCCGGCGAGGGCGACGTTAGCAACGACACCTGTACCTAGCAGCAACAGCAGCATGGTGCCGAACATTTCGGCAACGAATGCTTCCAGAGACATCTTTGACTCCTTTAATTATTCATTTTTAGCGAACCCAGCCCGCGGCTGTGGCTCTCTTGCTCCCCCCGGCAACAGCTGCCGTTGGTCCTGCATCCGCTCCGGGAGCGGCAATCGGCTGCGCGCCAGGTACGCTACGCAACCAAATCTTCACTACTGACGTGGTGCGAGTCCCGCAGCACCCGCTCAGCCAACTCGATCTCGGCGGCAACCGTATCACCGCTCCAGCCCAGCAGCGGGGCAAGAACACCGCCGAGTTCGTGTAGCAGCTCGCTGGTCACCAACCCCCTGAAGGCGATCGACGTCCGGCGAATCAGGACATCCACCAGGTGGCCCACCTGCTCGTGATCCACCATGTAGGCGAGCTCGCGCCGGCTCAACTCCGGAGTGGAGGCCAGCAGCTCGTCGGGACCCGCCCTCAGGTAGTCGATAACGTCGACGGCGCGGGTTCCGTACCGGGTCAACAGACCTTCGACACGGTCGGTGGTCAGACCGGGTTCGACATGTGCCGTCACCCAGGCCTTCTCGCCGGACGGGGTGGTGGGGAACCCCCGGCCGCCGCCAATCGCGAGCCCAGCCGTCGTCGTCGTCCGCTGTTTCCCGAGAATAGCCAGCACGTCGTTGGTCATGTGCTCGGACAGGGCACGGAAGGTGGTCCATTTGCCCCCGACGAGGCTGAGCGTAGTCACGGCTCGGCCGCCCGCTGTGTCCTCCCGCTTCTCGATCCGGTAATCCCGTGACACGAAGCCCGGTTGGGTGTCGTCATGCCGCGGCAACGGCCGGATGCCGGAGAAGCTGTAGACCACGTTGGCCGGCTGCACCACGATCGCTGGGAATACGTGACCGATCAGTTCGATGAAATAGTCGACCTCTTCGGGGGTGCAAACAGGCGGGGTGTCCATGTCGGTGTCGATGTCGGTGGTCCCCACCAGCACACGATCCCCGATCGGGTAGACCAACACAATGCGGCCGTCGGTGTGTTCGAAGAAAATCTCGCGGCCCGCGCAAGCCGCCAGCAGCTCCGGGTGATCCAGGACAATATGCGAGCCCTTGGTGCCGCCCATGAACGCGCTGGCCCCGCCGAGGGCGTCGTTGGTCCCGTCAACCCAGGCGCCCGTCGCATTGACGACGACGTCGGCCGTGAAGCTGAATTCCTCGCCGGTGAGTTCGTCCCGGAGCAGCACCGAACCGTTGTCGCGCCCGACGACGCTGACATAGTTGCTGGCGCGGGCCTCAGGATTAGCGGCAAGGCCGTCACGGAGGACGTCAAGGGTCATCCGTTCGGGGTTGTGCACCGACGCATCGAAATAGGTGGCCGTGTACCGTACATCGGGACGCAGATCAGGAAGCTGCGCGAGGGACACCTTGCGTCCAGCGAACCGGTGCCGGGGAACGGCTCCGCCGTCCCGGGAGAACCAGTCGTACATGGTCAGGCCCGCCTTGATCAGGAAAGCACCCCGCTCCCGCGGCTGGCCATGCTGGCGGTGGGTGAGGAACCGCAGCGGCGCGGCAAGAATCCCGGAGAAGGTGCTGAAGATGGGGATGGTGGTCTGGAGTGGCTTGACGTAGTGGGGCGCAGTTTTCAGCAGGGCGTTGCGCTCAACCACCGATTCGCGGACCAGCCGGAATTCACCGTTTTCGAGGTACCGGATTCCGCCGTGGATCATGTGGGAGGACGCCCCCGAGGCTCCCTGGCAATAATCGCCGCGCTCCACCAGGGTCACGTCGACGCCCTGCAGGGCGAGATCCCTGAACGTTCCCACGCCATTGATCCCGCCCCCGATGATCAGCACCGAGGCCTGCGGCGTGTTCTTCAGCTGCTGCACTCCTGACCGTTCAGCGGGTGTGCTGACAGCACCATTCGCGCCGGCGGATTCAGCCAAAACAATCTCCTCAACGTTTATCGGCCGCACAGGATCCGCAGCCGTTCCACCTATTCTTGAAATGCTGGGAATAATAGTCAATGGTGTTGCACATACGTGCACGAGAGACAGAGGATTTGGCTATGAACCTTCGACCCGAGACTGAAAGAACCGATTCTGCTGCACAATCTTCCGCTGAGGACGTCAAGCGGTCAAGGGGCGGCGACGCGCTCCGGGCAGCCCAGATGTATTACCTGCAGGACCTGACCATGAACGCCATCGCCCGCGAACTGCGGACCTCCCGGTCGACCGTTTCCCGGCTGCTGTCGATGGCCCGGGAAACCGGTCTGGTGCAGATCCAGGTGAACAATCCGCTGCAGCGGGCGCCGTCCCTGGAACAGCAGATCCGGCGCCAATACGGGGTGGAAGCCCATGTGGTTCCGGTGACCGACATTGTCAGCGACTCCGAGGTGTTGGACCGCGTGGCAATCCAGGCTGCCCGCACCATTGGCCCCCTCGTCGATTCCAACGCCATTATTGGGGTGGCCTGGGGCTCGACGGTCAGCGCGGTCAGCTATCACCTGACCCGCAAGGTCACCCACGACAGCACCATCGTGCAACTCAACGGCGCAGGCAACACGCAGACCACCGGCATCACCTATGCCAGCGAAATCCTGCGACGGTTCGGCCAGGCCTACGGTGCGCGGGTGGAACAGTTTCCGGTACCCGCGTTCTTCGATCACGCCGAAACCAAAACCGCCATGTGGGCGGAACGGAGCGTCCTGAGGATCCTCGACCTCCAGCGACGGATGACCATGGCCATTTTCGGCGTCGGATCGATTGGCGCTGGCATCCCCAGCCACGTGTACTCGGGCGGCGATCTGGACGACGACGACCTGCAGTCCCTCGAGGAGCACCGGGTGGTCGGCGATGTGGCAACCATGTTCTTCAGGGCCGACGGTTCGCACAGCGACCTCCTCCTCAACCAGCGCAGCACCGGGCCCGAACTTGATCTGCTCCGGCAGGTGCGCCGGCGGATCTGCGTGGTGTCCGGGGAGACGAAGATCAACGGGCTGCGAGGCGCCCTGGCGGCCGGGCTTGCCACCGACCTGATTCTTGATGAGGGCTCGGCGCGACGGTTGGTGCTCGGGGGGTCCCGCTGACCCGTGGCCGCTTCGGTATTGTCGAGGTATGCATAAGGCACCGAAAATCGCTCTCAACAACGGGGTTCAGATCGACCAGATCGGCTACGGGGTGTACAAGGTGCCGCCCGGGACGACACGGGATCTGTGCGCCTTGGCGCTGGAAGCCGGTTACCGCACCATCGACACTGCGGCAATGTACGGCAACGAGTCGGGGGTGGGCCGCGCGGTGCGCGACGCCGTCGCCGCCGGCTGGCTGGAGCGTGATGACCTCTTCGTCACCACCAAGGTGTGGAATGACCACCACGGGTACGACGCGACCCTGCGCGCCTTCGATGCTTCCCAGGCCGAGCTCGGCCTGGACACCGTTGACCTGGTCCTGATTCACTGGCCCTGCCCCGACCAGGACCTTTATGTCGACACGTTCCGCGCTCTGGAACAGCTGTATCACGACGGCCGGGTGCGGGCCATTGGGGTATCGAATTTCCAGCTTCCCCACCTGGAACGGCTGCTCGCTGAAACATCAGTGGTCCCCGCCATCAACCAGGTGGAGTTGCACCCCTACCTCCAGCAGCACGCGCTGCGCCAGTTCCACGACACCCACGGCATCCGCACCCAGGCCTGGAGCCCGCTGGGCCGGGGAGCCATCCTGGCCGACCCGGTGATTGGCCGGATCGCCTCAGAGCTGGGCAGGACGCCGGCCCAGGTTGCCCTGCGCTGGCACGTTCAGGCCGGCCATGCAGTGATCCCGAAGGCGAGCAGCCGCGAACGGATCGTCAGCAACCTTGATGTCTACGGGTTCGAGCTCGGCCCGCAGCACCTCGATGCGCTTGCTGCCCTTGACCAGGACACCCGCTTCGGTTCGCACCCGGACCGGGTGAACTAGCTCGTGCCCACCCCCGCCATCACAGTGACCCGCGAGGCCACCGTACTCACCCTGTCCTACCGCGGCGCTGCCCAACGCTACTGGGACTTCCCGCCGGTCTGCGGCACGGACCCTGACGCACCGACCATCCTGATGGTCCACGGATTCAGGGGCGACCACCACGGGTTGCTCCGCATCGTCGAAGAGCTCCCGTCCCACCGGGTCGTCGTCCCCGATCTGCCAGGGTTTGGCCAGTCGGAGGCGCTGGAAGGGGCTCACGACGTCGGGGCCTACGCCGATTTTGTGGGCTTCAGTGTCACCGCGCTCGGCCTGGGAAGCGACTCCGTACTGCTCGGGCACTCGTTCGGGTCGATTGTGGCGGCGCGGTGGGCGGCAGCCCACCCGAGCGCGATCGCCGCACTGGTGCTCATCAACCCGATCTGCGAACCGGCACTGGAGGGTTCCAACCGCTTGGCCTCGAGGCTGGCTGCCCTGTACTACCGGGTGGGAGCGGCGCTCCCCGAGAAGCTCGGCCTGGCCCTGCTCCGGAATCCGCTGATTGTGCTCGCCATGAGTTCCCTGCTGGCAAAAACCCGGGACCGCACCCTGCGGCGGTACATTCACGGCCAGCATCTGAGCTATTTCAGCACCTACGCCAGCCGCCGCGTGCTGCTGGAAGCGTTCCAGGCATCAATTGCCGGGACGGTCAGGGACAGCGCGGGACAGCTGGCGATGCCCGTGCTGCTGGTCGCGGCGGAGAAGGACGATCTGGGGTCGGTCACCGGTCAGCGGACACTCGCCGCGATGATCCCCGATTCCCGCCTGGAGATCATTCAGGGCGTGGGGCATCTGGTGCACTATGAGACGCCCCACGAGGCTGCCGGATTGATCGACGCCTTCCTCAAGGAAACCCTCGCATGAGGATTCTGTTCGACGCCCGGTTCACCCGGCTGGATCAGCACGACGGCATCAGCCGTTACGGAGCCAGCCTGATCGCTGCGGCAGCCAAGCACGCCGAGGTGGTCATGCTCATCTCCGACGAGCGCCAGCTCAGGCTCCTCCCCGACGTCCCCCACCTTTTGATCAACTCCCCCTTGTCCCCTCGTGAGCTGTTCGTGGCGACCAGGATCAACCGGCTACGGCCCGACGTCGTCATCTGCCCCATGCAGACGATGGGTAGCTGGGGCCGCACCTATCCGCTCGTGCTCACGCTGCATGACCTGATCTACTACCAGAACCCGCAACCGCCTGGTTTCCTGCCCCTACCGGTCAGGGCGCTCTGGCGGCTCTACCATCTGGCGTACTGGCCGCAGCGGCTGCTGCTCAACCGTGCCGACGTCGTCGCCACCATCTCTGAAACGACCCGCCAGCTGATGGCTGAGCATCGGCTGACCCGCCGTCCGGTCCGGCTGGTCGGCAACGCACCGCAGTCCGACACGGTGGTCCGGGCCCCGGGTGTTGAACCCGGGCGGGACCTGCTCTACATGGGGTCGTTCATGCCGTACAAGAATGTTGAGTCGATCCTCACAGGTATGCGGGGTCTGGAGGGCTACACGCTGCACCTGCTCAGCCGCATCACCGATGCCCGCCGCAGCGAACTGGAAGGGTTGATTCCGCCGGGTCAGCAGGTCATCTTCCACAACGGGGTCAGCGACGAGCACTATCAGGAGTTACTCCGCTCAGCCGTAGCCCTGGTGACGCTGTCCCGCGCCGAAGGGTATGGCCTGCCGATCATCGAGGCCATGGCCGCAGGAACCCCGGTGATCGCCGCGGACACCCCGATCTTCAGGGAGGTTGGCGGGGAGGCTGCCCGCTATGTGGACCCCGATGAACCCGCCGGGTTCACCGCCGCGGTCCTGGCCCTGGCCGAACCCGAGCAGTGGCAGCGGGCGTCTCAGGCGGGCCAGACCCACGCCGGAACCTACTCCTGGGATCGGTCCGCCGAACAGTTGCTTGAGGCTGCCGCTATCGCTACCGTCGAGCATGCGGGCCGGGCGCGATGGCGCCCGTGGCGGCGCTGATGGGTGCCTGCGACGGCGAACACCCGGGCCACACGCCAGCGCCGGGGGTCTCGTCGCCACGTCGCGCGGCTAGATCAGGTCGGCAGCATCACAGCGGATATGGACGGGCTCGGTGGTCCCTTTGGCGGACAGGGCTACCTTGCGGGCCTTCAACCACGCTGTCGCTGCAGGCGCACTGCGGTAGCTGAAAAACAGCAGCAGCCGCTGAAGATCGGCGCCGGACGTCTGGGTATCGGCGAAGTCGCGGCCTGCTCCCGGGCCGGCCTGCCGGGCACCGGGCAAGCGGCCCGGCTGCGCCGCGACGGGCATGGGACCGATCGTGCGCAGGAAGAGACCTGAATCAAGGTCCCCGGTGAAGGCCGCCAACGCCTCCCGGGATCCCGACAACGCGGCGAACCGGACGGCGGGCGGCAACCCGAGGTCGGTCCGGGTGGATAACTCGCGGCCCGCTGCACCCTGCGGGTCCCAGCGCACCAGATGCCCGACCGCCGTCGAATCATCGGCCGTGATCACCACCAGCCCACCGTCGGCGGCCGGGCGGGCCAGGATTGCAGCGGTAAACCAACGCCGCAGGGTGTCCTCGCCCGCCCGCAGCGATTCCCGGGACAGCATCCCCGAACCGTCCAGCAGAATCACCGCCGCGTAGCCGCCCTGCACCAGCGGCTCGGCGCCCGGGGTGGCAACGACCACCGCCGGCGCATCCGGCACGGTGTCGAGGATGTGTTCGCCGGCCGAGGAATACACCTTCGCTCCGGGAAAGGCCCGGCCCAGCTCCTCGGCGGTCCGGGTCGCACCGGCGACCGTGGCGCGCAGCCGGGGGCTACCGCAGTTCGCGCAGGTCCAGCGCGGGTCTGGCTTCCCGCACCAGCGGCACCCGGGAGCCCCGCCACGGCCGGTCTGGGCGAGGGGCCCGGTGCACACCGTGCACCGGGCCGGTTCGCGGCAGTCCTCACAGGCCAGGGCCGGCGAAAACCCGGTGCGGGCCACCTGCAGCAACACCGGGCCGCGGGCGAGCCCCTCGGACGCGGCCTGCCACGCGGCGTGCGGAATGCGGGCGCGGGCGGCGAGCGGATCCCGGGCCAGCTGAAACTCATCTCCCGTGTGGACCACCCGCGGCGCACTCCGCCGGACCTCCGAACGGTCGGCGGCAATGGCCTGCGCCCAGCCGGTGGACACCAACCGGTGCGCCTCGGTGCTCTGCGATCCGGATGCGAGCAGCACCGCGCAGCCCTCGTGTCCGGCACGGAGCAGCAACACTTCACGGACGTGCTGGTACGGCGCCCGCTGCTCCTGGTGAAGGTCATCGCCGTCGTCCCACAGGCACACCAGGCCCAGATCCTGCACCGGGGCGTAGGCTGCCGACCGGGTTCCCACGGCCACCCGCACCTGACCGTTGAGAAGCTTAAGAAAGTTGCGATAGCGGGGGGTGGGGCCGTCTTCGGCGGTCAGGCGTGCCACCTGGCCGGAGCCGAGCCGATGGTCGAGTGCCGCTTCGACCCGCGCCAGGTCCCGCTGGTCGGGGACGACGACGACGGCGCCGCGTCCCGTGTGCCAGACTGCGGCCACCGCCTCGGCGATCTCGGCGGCCCAGTCCCGTGACCCATACCCGCCGAGGCTGGTCAGGACGGCCCGGGGACTGTGGCCGGCGGCCAGATGCCGGAGGAAACTGGCCCCGTTGGCGTAGCGGGCGAGAAGAGGTTCCCCGGCCGTCCACAGATCGGCGGGTCCGGAGGGGGCAGCTGCAGGCACAGCAGGTTCGGGGGCAGGTTCCGAGACAGCAGGTTCGGCGGCAGGGTCCGACGCAGCAGCAAAAGCGGTATCGACTCTGGCCATCCGGGGCGGGATGGCCACCTTGAGGACATCGCTGACGGTGCCGGCATAGCGGGCGGCCACGGCGCGGCTCAGGGCCAACACGCCGGGGGTGAGCACCTGCTGCTCCGACAGGACCTTCATCAGCGGCAGCAGCCGGGTGGTGCTGTCGGTGGTGGCCGATCGTTCGATGATGAATCCGGTGTGCTCCCGTCCACTGAAGCGCACCCTGACGCGCACCCCGGGCTGGGCCGACGTGGCGAGTTCCCGGGGCACTGAGTAGTCGAACACCCGGTCGAGGTGCGGCAACGGTGAATCAAGAATGACCTGGGCCACCGGGAGATCCCCGGCGGGCACCGGGCTGCCCAGGGCGTGCGGCGCCGTCGGGAAGCCCTGCAGCAGCGACAGCTGAACGGCTCCCCCGCTGCCCGAGCCTGCAGGCTGTTTCAGGGGGCTTCCGGTAGCCCGAGGCGCGCCTCGCCGCGGGGGCTGGTGACTGACGCTGCCCCCGGAACCGCCCCCGTCCCCGCTGCCGGACGGGCGCGTCTCAGGCGTTGAAATAGCTCCGCAGCTTGTCCACACGGTCGGTGAGTTCCCAGTTGAACCCGACATCCTCCCGCCCGAAGTGGCCGTGGGCGGCAGTCTTTTGGTAGATCGGCCGCAGCAGGTCCAGCGCGTTGATGATGCCGAGCGGCCGCAGGTCGAAGACCTCGCGGATCGCTGTGCCAATGGCGGCCGGGTCGACGGTCTCGGTGCCGAAGGTTTCGACGTAGATCCCGACGGGCTGAGCCATACCGATCGCGTAGGCGATCTGGATTTCGGCGCGCCGTGCCAGTCCGGCGGCGACAACATTCTTTGCGACCCATCGCATGGCGTAGGCGGCTGACCGGTCTACCTTGGAGGGGTCCTTGCCACTGAACGCGCCGCCGCCGTGGCGGGCCATGCCACCGTAGGTGTCGACAATGATCTTGCGTCCGGTCAGACCGGCGTCGCCCACCGGACCACCGATGACAAAGTCGCCGCCCGGGTTCAGGATATGACGGACCTTGCTGACGTCCAGTTCGGAAGCCGCCAGGACCGGATCGATGACGTGGGTGACGAGGTCGGCCCGCAGCTGCTCCAGGTCAACACCCTGTGCATGCTGGGATGACACCACCACGGAGTCCACCGAGACGGGGACGTCGCCGTCGTACCCGATGGTGACCTGGGTCTTGCCATCGGGGCGCAAATAGTCGAGGGTGCCGTCCTTGCGGACGTTCGTCAGCCGTTCGGAGAGGCGGTGAGCCAGCCAGATGGGGGTCGGCATGAGCACCGACGTCTCATCGCTCGCATATCCGAACATGATGCCCTGGTCGCCGGCTCCCTGCGCATCGTAGGGGTCCAGCCCGGTTCCCTGTCGGGTTTCCAGGGAGTTGAAGACACCGTTGGCAATCTCCGGTGACTGCTGTCCGATCGACACGGACACGCCGCAGCGTGCGCCGTCAAACCCGTTGGCTGACGAGTCGTAGCCGATCCCCAGCAGGGTCTGGCGCACCAGCTCAGGGATCTCAACGTAGGCCTCGGTGGTGACCTCGCCGGCAACGTGCACGAGGCCCGTGGTGACGAGGGTTTCCACTGCGACCCGTGACTTCGGATCCTTTTCCAGCATGGCGTCGAGGATGGCGTCGCTGATCTGATCACAGATCTTGTCGGGGTGTCCTTCGGTGACTGATTCCGAGGTAAATAGACGCAGATCGCTGCGGACGGGATTGGCTGAATTCACTTGATCACTCTACTTGGTCGACCGACGTACATGGCGGGTTGTGTGACGGACTGTGTGGACGCGGGGTGGGCTAGCTGCGGCCCGCCAGGGCTACCGCTACCCGGGCCACCACAGCAGTGGCCAGGTCGGCTTTGGAACCGATGACCTCAACAGGTTCGGCGCCGCCGGCGTCGAGGATGGTTGCGATGGTGTCATCACGGCCGAACACCTTGCCATCACCGACCTGATTCAGCACCAGATAGTCGCAGCCTTTGCGTGCCAGCTTCTCGCGGGCATGGTCCAGGGGATCCCCGGTGGGGTCCCCGGTTTCGGCAGCGAACCCGACGATGACCGGTCCGGCACCTGCCGCGCTGCGTTGTTCAACTGCCTCACGAAGGATGTCGGGGTTGCGCACCAGGGTGATTACCGGATCAACGCCGTCGGCGCGCTTCTTGATTTTGGTGAGCACCGGCTCCGCGGGCCGGAAGTCGGCTACCGCTGCGGCCATGATCAACACATCGGCGTGTTTGGCTCCGCTGAGGGTGGCAACCCTCAACTCCTCGGCGGTCTCCACCTGCACCAGTTCGACGCCGCCGGGTGCCGGGACTTCGATGTGGGCGACAATCAGTTCGACCGTTGCCCCTTCCGCGAGGGCAGCGGCGGCCAGGGCCATACCCTGTTTCCCCGAGGAGCGGTTGCCAAGGTACCGGACCGGGTCGATGGGTTCACGGGTGCCGCCGGCGGTGATCACCACGCGGCGCCCGGCGAGCGAACCGTTGGCTGAGCCCTCGCCGGTGGCACGATCTGGCGTGGAGGCGCGTGCTGTGCCCTGCTCGGCCAATGCGGCCAGCGCGGCCGTGAAAATGTCAGCTGGTTCGGGGAGCCTGCCGGCTCCGGAATCGGTGCCGGTCAACCGCCCGGAGGCTGGATCGAGCACCACAATGCCACGGTTCCGGAGGGTCGCCACGTTGGCGACGGTGGCCGGGTGATGCCACATCTCGGTGTGCATGGCCGGCGCCATCAGGACGGGACAGCTGGCCATCAGCAGGGTGCCGGTCAACAGGTCATTGGCCATCCCCGCGGCCGCGCGCGCGAGCAGGTCAGCGGTGGCAGGCGCCACGACAACCAGGTCCGCGTGTTGCCCCAGCCGGACGTGGTTGACCTTGTCGACGTCGTCGAACACGCTATTACTGACCGGATTGCCGGAGAGGGCCTCCCACGTGGCGGTTCCCACGAACCGCGTGGCGGCGTCGGTGGGGATCACCGTGACGTCGTGACCCGCTTCAGTAAAAAGCCGGAGGAGGGAGGCCACCTTGTAGGCGGCGATCCCTCCCCCGACTCCCAGAATTATGCGCACGTAGGTAGACGGTACGAGGTTACTGGTCGGTGGATTCGACCGGCGTGGAAACGAGCATGCCCTCGTTGATTTCGCGCAGGGCGATCGAGAGCGGCTTCTCGTTCAGGCGGGTGTCGACCAGCGGGCCAACATACTCGAACAGGCCCTCGTGGAGCTGGGAGTAGTATGCGTTGATCTGGCGGGCACGCTTGGCACCGTAGATCACCAGGGCATACTTCGAGTCCGACGCCTCCAGCAGGGAGTCGATCGGCGGGTTGATGATGCCTTCAGGCTGTGTTGACACAAATACTCCGTAAATGGTTCAGATTGTTGGTGGCTGCTGAGCTCCCGGGGCGCCTGTCTAGCGCTCCAGGGGACTCAGTCCCATCAGTGATACAAGCTCGTCCGCTGCCCGCTGAACACTGTCATTGACCACCGTGTGATCAAATTCAGGTTCCGCAGCAAGTTCTAGTTTAGCGGTTTCCAGCCGTTGTTGCTGTTCTTCCTCAGTTTCGGTCCCGCGGCCCACCAGCCGGCGCACCATTTCCTCCCAGCTGGGAGGTGCGAGAAAGACGAAATTGGCTTCAGGCATTGACTCCTTGACCTGCCGCGCGCCCTGCAGATCAATCTCAAGCAGCACCGATTTCCCGTCGGCCATGGCCGCATCGACGGTCCGGCGGAGGGTGCCATAGCGGTTGCGTCCGTGTACCAGTGCCCACTCCAGCATCTGCTCCGACCCGACCAGGTCATCAAACTCGTCATTGCTGACAAAGAAATAGTGGACGCCGTCCACCTCCCCCGGCCGGGCGGGCCTGGTGGTGGCCGAAACCGACAGCCAGACCTGCGGATAGTTATCGCGGATATAGGTGGATACGGTTCCCTTACCGACGGCCGTTGGCCCGGCGAGTACTGTCAGCCGAGGCTGCGACACGTGGTTCCTCACTTGTAGGGTTCCTGAAATTCGCCCCGTTCAGGGCGAAGGATCCTGCTTTGCTAGATGTTCGATCAGGGCCTGGCGCTGGTGGACTCCCAGCCCACGCACGCGGCGCGTTGCCGCGATCCCGACGTCGTTCATGATGCCTGCCGCCCGCACCTCGCCCACGCCGGGCAGTGCTTTCAGCATGTCGATGACTTTCAACCGGCCCACTGCAACATCCCTGGACATGCCGTTGACCACTTCACCGACTGTGGTCTCCCCGCTTTTCAGCTTGACCTTCACCTCAGCCCTGATGGCGCGGGCCGCCGTGGCTTTCTCGCGCGCTTGCGTCCGTTCGGAGTCCGATAGCGGCTTCAAGCTCACAAGTGCTCCCCTGCAGTTGGCACCGTCCCGCGCTGAACGCTCGGGTAAATGCAATTCTTGTGGAATGGGCTTCCACTGAACCTATCTGTACTGAGGACCCAAAATCAATTGCCGAGGTCAGCCAACGCCTGTTCAGCGGCAGCCCGCAGTTTCTCCCGATCGGGGCCCGCAGCAAGGATACTGCGGCTGGCACTGGCGAGCACCAGGGCTGATGCAGCACCAAACGTGTCAGCGAGTTCAGCGGCCCCCGCACCCTGGGCACCAATACCCGGGGCAAGGATCGGACCATTCAGCTGGCCAAGATCCAGGCCAAGGTGGCGCACTGCAGCACCAGCCGTCGCTCCGATCACCAGTCCCACCGACCCCAGCCCGACGGCGTCACGGTTCTCCCACGCGGCGGCGTCGGCAATGACCCGGGCCACTGCGTGACCAATCGTGGATTCGGCACCTGTCACGGCGCCAGCACCCCGCACCTGGGCGTGCTGGATGTCAGCACCCTCCGGGTTGGAAGTCAGGGCCAGCACGAACACGCCACGGCCGGTCCCGGCGGCAAGGTCCAGGGCCGGGCGGAGCGATTCGAACCCCAGGTACGGGTTCAGGGTCACGGCGTCGGCTGCCAGTGCCGACCCGTCGCGCAACCAGGCATCCGCGTAGGCAGCCATGGTGGAACCGATATCGCCGCGCTTCGCATCGGCGATGGTCAGCACACCCTGGTCTGCTGCTGCGGCGAGGAAGCGTTCCAGCGCAGCCAGCCCGGCGGAGCCGTGCCGCTCAAACAGGGCCACCTGCGGTTTCAGGATGCAGGCCGTCTCCCCCACTGCGTCCAGCACCGTCAGGGCAAACCGTTCGCACCCGGCGGCGTCGTCGCCCAGCCCCCAGGCGCTGAGCAGCGCCGGGTGCGGATCGATCCCGACGCAGAGGCTGCCCCGGGCCTGCATCCGCGCCGCGAGGCGTGCACCGAACGTTGGGCTACCGTGCTGCATCGCGGACTTCGGTGGCGGCACGCAGGTTCGCCGCGTGCTCCTGCAGGCTGGTGACCGACCATTCGTAGGACCGCATCGCCTCGATCGCCTGCACCGCGGCGCCGAACTCGGGGATGGTGGTGATCACCGGCAGACCGTAGGACGTTGCGGCGGCGCGGATTTCGTAGCCGTCACCGCGGGCCTGGCCACCTGAGGGGGTGTTGATGATCATGTCGATGGTGCCGTCAGTGATCAGATCCACCACCGTGCCCTCGCCCTGGTCGCCGGTGCCCTCGGCGATTTTACGCACGGTGGTGGCCTGAATGCCGTTGCGTCGCAGCACATCGGCGGTGCCTCCGGTGGACAGGATTTCGAAGCCGAGGTCCACCAACCGTTTGACCGGCATGATGATGGAGCGCTTGTCCCGGTTGGCGACCGACACGAACACCCGTCCCTCGGTGGGGAGCGCAGCGTTCGCTGCGGCCTGGCTCTTGGCGAAGGCGGTGTCGAAGTACTTATCGATCCCCATCACTTCGCCCGTTGACCGCATTTCCGGGCCGAGCAGGGAATCGACCACCGTGCCGTCGGGGGTGCGGAATCTGCTGAACGGCAGCACGGCTTCCTTGACCGAGACGGGAGCGTCGAGAGGCAGATCGCCGCCGTCACCGGTCACGGGCAGCAGACCGTGCTCGGTCCGCAGGTCAGCGATCGACACGCCGGTACCGATCAGCGCTGCGGCCTTGGCCAACTGCACCCCGGTGGCCTTCGACACGAAAGGCACCGTGCGCGAGGCCCGGGGGTTGGCTTCCAGGACGTAAAGCACGTCGGAGGCCAGGGCGAACTGGATGTTGATCAGTCCACGAACCCCCACCCCTTCGGCGATGGCCAGGGTGGCTTCCCTGACGCGCTGCAGGATGTCGGCGCCCAGGGTGATCGGCGGGAGGACGCACGCCGAGTCCCCGGAGTGGATCCCTGCCTCCTCGATGTGTTCCATGATGCCGCCGAGGTACATGTCGGTGCCGTCGTAGAGGGCGTCCACGTCAATCTCGATGGCGTCTTCAAGGAAACGGTCGATCAGGACCGGGTGCGCCTCGGTGATCTCGGTGGCGTTCGCGATGTAGCGCGACAAGTTGGCTTCGTCGTAGACAATCTCCATGCCGCGGCCGCCCAGAACATAGGACGGGCGGACCAGGACCGGGTAGCCGATCTCGTTGGCGATCTTCCTGGAGTCCTCAAACGAGACTGCCGTGCCGTTCTTGGGTGAGATCAGGCCGGCCGCGTCGAGGACCCGGCTGAACGCCCCCCGATGTTCGGCCAGGTCGATCGCCTCCGGTGACGTGCCGAGGATGGGGATGCCGGCGTCGGCCAGCTCCTGCGCCAGTTTCAGCGGGGTCTGCCCGCCCAGCTGCACAAACACACCCATCACTCCGCCGGTGCGCTCCTCGGCTGCGATGACCTCGAGGACGTCCTCGAGGGTCAGCGGTTCGAAGTACAGGCGGGTGGAGATGTCGTAGTCAGTGGACACGGTCTCGGGGTTGCAGTTGACCATCACCGTTTCGTAGCCGGTCTGGCGCAGGGCCATGGAAGCGTGGACGCAGGAGTAGTCGAACTCGATACCCTGGCCGATCCGGTTGGGGCCGGAGCCCAGGATGATGATCGACGGTTTGGCGTGCTGGCCCACCTCGTCCTCCTCGTCGTAGGACGAGTAGTGGTACGGGGTGTAGGCAGCGAATTCGGCGGCGCAGGTGTCAACGGTCTTGTAGACGGGGCGGACGCCGAGCGCGTGGCGGACCCCGCGCACCACCGCCTCGGGGGTGTGGGTGAGGGAGCCGATCTGCTCGTCGGAGAAGCCGTGGCGCTTGGCGAGCCGCAACAGGTCCCCGGTCAACGACGGCGCCTCCCGGACCGTCGCAGCAACCTCGTTGAGCAACACCAGCTGGTCAAGGTACCAGGGGTCGATGCCCGTCGCCTGGTAGAGCTCGTCGATGGTGCCGCCGCCGAGGAGGGCCTGCTGGACCTGGGCGAGACGCTCGGTGGTGGGCCGCTTGGCGGCAGCGATCAACGCCGGAACGTCGATGTCGACCGATGTGTCGAAGGTCAGCTGCGAGCCCTTCTGCTCGAGGGACCGCAGCGCCTTCTGGAGCGCCTCGGTGAAGTTCCTGCCGATGGCCATCGCTTCACCGACCGATTTCATGGTGGTGGTCAGGGTGGGATCGGCCGCCGGAAACTTCTCGAAGGCGAACCGGGGCACCTTGACCACCACGTAGTCGAGGGTGGGTTCGAACGACGCCGGGGTCTTCTGGGTGATGTCGTTCGGGATTTCGTCGAGGGTGTAGCCGAGGGAGAGCTTGGTGGCGATCTTCGCGATCGCGAAGCCGGTGGCCTTGGACGCCAGGGCTGAGGACCGGGAGACCCGCGGGTTCATCTCGATGACGACGATGCGTCCGGTGTCAGGCTCGATGGCGAACTGGATGTTGCAGCCGCCGGTGTCGACGCCCACCTCGCGGATAATCGCGATCGAGATGTCACGCAGCCGCTGGTATTCACGGTCCGTGAGGGTCATCGCTGGGGCGACGGTGATCGAGTCGCCGGTATGCACGCCGACCGGGTCAAGGTTCTCGATGGAACAGACCACCACCACGTTGTCGTTCTTGTCCCGCATCATCTCGAGTTCATACTCTTTCCAGCCGAGGATGCTCTCCTCGAGGAGCACCTCGGTGGTGGGACTGTATTGCAGGCCCTGACCCACGATCCGGCGCAGGTCCTTCTCGTTGTACGCGAGACCAGAGCCCAGGCCTCCCATGGTGAAGGAGGGGCGGACCACCATCGGGTATCCGAGGTCGGTGGCGGCGTCCAGCGCGCCGTCAATGGAGTGGATGATCGTCGACCTGGCGGATTCGGCACCGCAGCGGGCCACCACGCCCTTGAACTTCTCGCGGTCCTCCCCCAGCTCGATGGCCGCGATGTTGGCACCGATCAGCTCCACGCCGTACTTGTCGAGCACCCCGTTCTTGTCCAGCGCGATCGCTGTGTTGAGGGCGGTCTGCCCGCCCAGGGTCGGCAGGAGGGCGTCGGGGCGTTCCTTCTCGATAATCTTCGCCACCACCTCCGGGGTGATGGGTTCCACATAGGTGGCGTCAGCGAATTCGGGGTCGGTCATGATGGTCGCCGGGTTGGAGTTCACCAGGATGACCCGCAGGCCTTCCTCCTTCAGCACCCGCAGCGCCTGCGTGCCCGAATAGTCGAATTCAGCGGCCTGCCCGATGACGATCGGGCCGGAGCCGATGACCATGACGCTCTTGAGGTCGGTTCTGCGTGGCATCTAGTGTGTTTCCTTCTCGTTGGCGCTGCCCGGCTGGTCATCGGAGCGGGTGTCGGTCATCAACTGGATGAATCGGTCAAACAGGTACGCAGAATCGTGGGGGCCGGCTGCCGCTTCCGGGTGGTACTGGACGGAGAAGGCGGGCAGGTCGAGGCAGGCCAGGCCCTCGACGACGTCGTCGTTCAGGCTCACGTGGCTGACCTCGACCCTCCCGAAGCGGGCCTCGGGGGCCGGGGTGGGGCCATCGAGGGGGGCGTCGACGGCGAAGCCGTGGTTCTGGGAGGTGATTTCCACCTTCCCGGTGCGCCGGTCGAGGACGGGCTGGTTGATGCCACGGTGGCCGTACCTGAGTTTGTAGGTGCCGAAGCCGAGCGCGCGGCCCAGGATCTGGTTGCCGAAGCAGATGCCGAAGAAAGGGATCCGTGCGTCGAGCACTTCGCGGAGCAGGGCCACCTGCGGGTCGGCGGTTGCCGGGTCACCGGGTCCGTTGGACATGAACACGCCGTCGGGATGCTCCTGCGCCACCTCGGCGAACGTTGAGCTGGCGGGAAGCACCACGGTACGCACCCCCCGCTGGGCGAAGTGTTTCGGGGTCATGGATTTGATCCCGAGGTCAAGGGCGGCGACGGTGAAGAGGGGTTCGCCCTCCCAGCCGTGATCGGACGGTTCAACAACGTACCGGACTGTTGCGCTGACCTCGTCGGCGAGGCGGGCGCCCTGCATGGACTCCTGTCCGGCGACCTGTGCCAGCAGGTCGGCGTCGGAGCCGGTGGCCGCCGGTCCGGAAAAGATCCCTGCCTTCATGGCGCCGCGCTCACGCAGGTGGCGGGTGACGGCCCGGGTGTCGACACCCTGGATACCGACGATGCCCTGGTCACGGAGCTGGCCATCAAGGCTCTGCTCGGATCGCCAGTTGGAGGGCCGGCGGGCTGCGTCACGCACAATGTAGCCGGCCACCCAGATCCGGCGGGACTCGGCGTCGTCGGCGTTGACCCCGGTGTTGCCGATGTGGGGGGCCGTCTGGACCACCAGCTGGCGGGCGTAGGACGGGTCGGTGATGGTCTCCTGGTACCCGGTCATTCCGGTGGCGAAGACCGCTTCGCCCAGGGCGGTGCCCTGAGCGCCGTAGCTGCGGCCGCGGAAGGTGCGGCCGTCCTCGAGCATCAGGACGGCGGCGCTCTCGGGGGCGGGCTGGCTGGAATCTGTCACTGTGTGTCCTTCGGGGGGTTCTGGGTCTGTGACGGGGTGCGGCGGTCGGCCGCCTGTCGGGGGTCGGTGGGGGCGAGGTCCGAGGCGGCGTGAAGGAGGCCGGTGCGGGCTTCGGCCTGGCGGGTCCGGAAGCCGGTGTCGACGGCGGTTCCGTTGAGGGTCCAGGTGAATACCACCAGCCCGTCCTTTTCGACGAACTTGCCGGCCATGCCCCGGTCCAGCCTGACGCTGGTGAGGTCGGACCGCCTGATGAACAGGTCCCGTGCGCCGCTGCGGACGATCAGGATGCCTTCCTCATGCACCGTCGCGGTGGCGTTGGACTTCACACCCAGGCCGTGGACGGCGATGCGGTCGAGCCAGTCTCCCGCCGTCGTCGTCACGACGTATTGACCGTTTGCGATGTACAGCGGTTCGCTGAGGACTTCAGGGGCCTCGGCCGGGGCCGGAATGTCGCGTTGCCGGCCGAGTCGGCTGCGCCAGCCCAGGGCGCCGAGGGCGACGACGACGGCGATGGTGCCCAGTGAGAGGGCGACGGGCGTTAGCCAGTCCATGGTGATTCCTCAGCTGCAGTTGGGTGCGGTGTGTTCAGGCGGCCGTTCAGGACGGTGGGGTGGCCCCTGAAGAAGGTGGCGTGGACCGCCCCGGGTAGTTCGGTGCCCGCAAACGGGCTGTTGCGGCCCATGGTGGCCATTTTATCCGGATCGACCACCCAGCGTGCCTCCGGGTCGACGAGTATGACGTTAGCCGCCTCACCCTCGGCGAGGGGGCGGCCCTGCTGGTCGAGGCCACCGATCACCGCCGGGGTGCGGGAAGTGACCCGCGCGAAACCCTCCCAGTCCATCAGCCCGGTGGAGATCATGGTGTGCTGTACCACCGACAGCGCGGTTTCCAGCCCGGTCATGCCCATCGCCGCCTGCGCCCACTCGCAGTCCTTGTGCTCGGAGGGGTGCGGGGCATGATCGGTGCCGACGACGTCGATGGTGCCGTCCGCGAGGGCCTCCCGCAGGGCCTGGACATCCTCGCCGGTGCGCAGCGGTGGGTTCACCTTGTAGACCGGGTTGTAGCTGCGGACCAGTTCGTCCGTGAGCAGCAGGTGGTGCGGGGTGACCTCGGCGGTGACCCTGATGCCGCGGGCCTTGGCCCAGCGGATGATCTCCACCGAGCCTGCCGTGGAGACGTGGCAGACGTGCAGCCGGGACTGGACGTGGTGGGCCAGGAGGACGTCCCGGGCGATGATGCTTTCCTCGGCGACAGCTGGCCAGCCGGTCAGTCCGAGTACCGCGGAGACGGCGCCCTCGTTCATCTGGGCGCCCTCGGTCAGCCGGGGTTCCTGGGCGTGCTGGGCGATCACGCCGTCGAACGCCTTGACGTACTCCAGCGCGCGGCGCATCATCACCGGGTCGCTGACGCACACCCCATCGTCGGAGAACACCCTGACACCGGCACGGGAGTCGGCCATGGCACCGAGCTCAGCGAGTTGGGTCCCGCCGAGGCCCACAGTGACAGCCCCGACGGGGCGGACCTCCACCCAGCCGGCGCGCCGCCCCAGGCTGTACACCTGCTCGACCACCCCCGCGGTGTCGGCCACCGGGGTGCTGTTGGCCATGGCGTGGACGGCGGTGAACCCGCCCCGCGCAGCGGCGCGGGTGCCCGTTTCGACGGTTTCCGCGTCCTCCCGGCCCGGTTCGCGGAGGTGGGTGTGCAGGTCCACCATGCCGGGGAGTGCCACGAGGCCGTCGGCGTCGATGACCGTGGCGCCGGGTGAGGAAAGTCCCTGGCCGACGCCGGCGATGATCCCGTCGGCGATGAGCAGGTCCGCCCGTTCCCGACCCAGCAACGCTGCGCCGCGGATGAGATAGCGGGCTGGGGCTGGTGAGGTCATCGTGTGGTCTCCTGGGTGAGGGTGGTGGCTGCTCCGGAGGGGGCCCGGTCCTCGCCGGAGAGCAGCAGGTAGAGGGCGGCCATCCTGACTGAGACTCCGTTGCGCACCTGGGCAAGAACTGTTGAACGGGGTGAATCGGCTGCTGCGGCCGAAATTTCGAGGCCACGGTTCATCGGGCCGGGATGCATGATGACCGTGTGGTCCAGTCCGTGGGTGTCGAGCGCCGCCAACCGGGCGTCGTCGAACCCCCACCGTCTCGAGTATTCACGGGTCGAGGGGAAGAAGGCAGCGTTCATGCGTTCGGCCTGAAGCCTGAGCATCATCACCGCGTCGGGTCCAGCGGCCAGCGCCTCGTCAAGGTTGTAGGTGATCCGGCAGGGCCACTGCTCCGCACCGACCGGGACCAGGGTGGGCGGGGCCACCAGCGTCACTGAAGCCCCCAGGGTCTCGAGGAGCCACAGGTTGGAGCGGGCCACCCGGGAATGCAGGACGTCGCCGACGATGGTCACCGCCATTCCCGTCAGGTCGGAGCCCACCGAGGGGACTCCCGAGATCTTCGCCCAGTGGCGGCGGAGCGTGAATGCATCGAGCAGCGCCTGGGTGGGGTGCTCATGCATCCCATCGCCCGCGTTGATGACCGCCGCGTCGATCCAACCCGACGTCGCCAGGCGGGCCGGAGCACCAGACGCCCAGTGCCTGATCACCACCGCATCGGCGGACATGGCCTCGAGGGTCTGCGCTGTGTCCTTCAGCGATTCGCCCTTGGAGACGGAGGAGCCTTTGACGGCGAAGGTGATGACGTCGGCAGAGAGCCGTTTGGCTGCGGCTTCGAAGGAGATCCGCGTTCTGGTGGAGTCCTCGAAGAAGAGGTTCACCACGGTGCGGCCGCGGAGGGCCGGGAGTTTCTTGATCTCCCGTTCGCCGACCGCCGACATTTCCTCGGCGACGTCGAGGATTCGGATGGCGTCCTGGCGGGACAGGTCGCGGGTGGAGAGCAGGTGCCTCACGCGGGGCCCTCGATCACAACTTGGTTGATGGGCTGGCCCGCGACGACGTCAATTTCCGCCAGATGGACGCGCACCTTTTCCGCCGATGAGGTGGGAAGATTTTTGCCCACGTGGTCGGCGCGGATGGGCAGTTCGCGGTGGCCGCGGTCCACCAGAACCGCCAGCCGGACCGCCCGCGGCCGGCCGAGGTCCACCAGGGCATCAAGCGCTGCGCGGATGGTCCGCCCGGAGTACAGGACGTCGTCGACGAGGACCACCACTTTGTTGTCGATGCCCGACGGCGGCAGCTGGGTTGGCAGGGGCGGCCGGGTGGGGTGGTGGCGGAGATCGTCACGGAACATCGTCACATCGAGCTGGCCGACCATGCGGGCCGGGTCGAGCTGCGCTCCGGTGGCCTGGTATTCGGCTGCGGCGATCTTGCGGGCCAGACGCTGGGCGAGCGGATAACCCCGCCGCGGGATGCCCAACAGCACCAGATCGGCGGTGCCCTTGTTGGCTTCAAGGATTTCGTGGGCGATGCGGGTAAGCGCTCGGTCAATATCGGCTTCGGCGAGAACGACACGCGACATAGCAGTCTCGGATTGAGGTGCAGGCATAGTCATTGGACGCTTCCTCCTTCCCCGCCTCACAGGACGGAACTTAAAGGTTGGTTGCGTTGTCAAAACTATCACAGCGGGCACCGCCCACCCCCTCAGGATCTAGTCTGTGAAGATGACAACGACGGCGAAGACGACCACGACGGCACCACCACCCTGGGGATCACCACAACCCGTCCAACCGCTGTGGGACAGGACCGTCCGGAGGGGCCCCGGCGTGATCAATGTGCTCCTGGTCGTCGTGGCGGCGCTGGTCCTGGTGGGACTGGCCTGGTTCCTTGGCAGCACCCTCGGCGGCGGTGCGTTGATCGTGTGCGGAATCCTCGCCCTCATCCCGCTGTCGATCTGCGTGGCAGGACTGATGTGGATTGACCGGTGGGACCCTGAGCCGCGGGGGGCACTCTGGTTCGCTTTTCTGTGGGGTGCCGGGATCTCGGTGGTCGCCACCCTGGTCCTGGGGAGCTACGTCACAGAATTACTGTCGCTCGCATTGGCGTCGACCCCGTCCGATGTGATTGGCCCGGTGCTGCAGGCACCTCTGGTGGAGGAGGTTGCCAAGGGTCTCGGGGTCCTGGTGCTGGTGTTTTCCCGGCGCAGCCACTTTGACGGCCCGGTGGACGGCATTGTCTACGCCGGGATGGTCGGCGCGGGTTTCGCATTTACCGAGAACATTCTATACTTCGGGGCAGCGGCCATCAATGGCGGTGGACTCGGCGAACTGGTGTCGGTCTTCGTGATCAGGGGCCTGTTCTCCCCGTTTGCCCATGTGATGTTCACCGCAGCCCTCGGTGCGGTGCTGGGACTGGCGGTCGCCCGCAGCGGCACCCGGTACATCTTTCCGGCCTTCCTGGCGGGCCTGGTGCCGGCCATTGCCGGCCATATGCTGTGGAATGGCGGCCTGCTGGTGCTGTTCACCGACTTTTTCGAGTTCTACTTCCTGATCCAGCTGCCCCTCTTCCTCGCCGCGCTGGCAAGCATCGTGGCGCTGCGGCGGGCCGAACGGCGTCTCACCGAGAACCGCCTCGGCGGTTATGCTGCGGCCGGCTGGTTCACCGCGCAGGAAGTCACCATGCTGGCCACCCGGGGCGGCCGGTCGCAGGCGCTGGGCTGGGCACGCCGGTTCGGCCGGTACCGCAGCATGAAAGCGTTTATCAGGTCCGCCACCCGGCTGGCCTTCACCCGGCAGCGCATCGTCGCCGGGCACGACGTCGAGCTCAATACCGGGCGGGAGCAGCAGCTGCTGGCTGACGTGACAAGGTTACGCACCGAACTGTTGACTACGGCAGCGTCCAACGCCCACCGTTGAGGCGGAACCTGATGCCCGGTCAGCGACGGTTGCCGCTGACCATTGGACTTTCCAGTGTGTGGGACATTTCCCGCGAAATCCAATAATAACCAGTGTTATTACCGATATCCGGGCAAGGCTACCCCGCGTTCCGCCGGGTTGTCGCCGGCACATCAGGAAGTGGTGCTGCTAGGCGAGAAGTGTCGGCTTCAGCTGCTGGAGGCGCCCGAGCAGGCCGTTGACGAAGGTTGGAGACTCGTCGGTGGAGAGCATTTTAGCGAGTTCGACTGCCTCGCTGACGGCGACGCCGTCGGGTACGTCAGCGTTGTACAGCAGTTCCCAGGCGCCGATCCGCAGAATCATCCGGTCCACTGCCGGCATCCGGTCCAGGGTCCACCCCTGGGAATAGGTGCCCAGGAACTCGTCGATCTGTTCGCCCTGCGTCATGACGCCCTCGATGATATCCACCGAGTAGGGGGCCACCACCGTGTCGGTCTTCTCCCGCCGGGCCTTGAGGGCCTCCAGGGGTGAGACGGAGCGCTGCTCCGCCTCAAAAAGGATGTCCAGTGCCCTACGGCGGGCTTTACTGCGGGCGCTCACTCGTTGACGCGTCCCAGGTAATCGCCGGTGCGGGTGTCGACCTTGACCTTGGTGCCGGTCTCGAGGAACAGCGGGACCTGGATGTCGTAGCCGGTTTCAACGGTGGCGGGCTTGGTGCCACCGGTGGAGCGGTCGCCCTGCAGACCCGGCTCGGTGTAGGTCACTTCAAGGACCACCGACGGCGGCAGCTCAACGTAAAGTGCTGATCCCTCGTGCATGGCGATGGTGACCATGAGGCTTTCGAGCATGAAGTTCTCGGCCTGGCCGACCGTCTTGCCGGGGACGGTGAGCTGATCGAAGTCGGACGTGTCCATGAACACGAAGTCCTCGCCGTCCTTGTAGAGGTACTGGTAGTCACGGCGGTCCACTGTGGCAGTTTCGATCTTCAAACCGGCGTTGAAAGTCTTGTCGACTACCTTGCCCGACAGGATGTTGCGCAGCTTGGTGCGGACAAAGGCGCCGCCCTTGCCGGGCTTGACGTGCTGGAACTCGAGAACGTTCCACAGGTTGCCTTCAAGCTTCAGCACCGTGCCGTTTTTGATGTCGTTTGTGGTAGCCACAGGGTCTCTTTCGTGTTAACACAGTGGGGTCCGGGCAAGCATATCCGGGGCGCACATGTGATGAGGTGGGAAAAGTCCAGAGCCCATTCTACCTTGTGGCGCGGGCACCGGGTGCTGAGCGGTGGTGGTGCAGGGTTTAGGAGGCAATCTCCTGGTAGGCGGCGAACAGCAGCGAGGTGTCGGGCACCTCAAGCATTCCGGGCCGGGCGACGTCGTCGAGCACCACGAACCGCAGAAGGTCACCCCGGGCCTTCTTGTCCCGCCGCATCCCATCCAGCAGCGCTGCCCACCGGTCCCGGCGGTAGGTGACCGGGAGCTCGAGGAGCTCAAGAACGCTGCGGTGGCGGTCGGCTGTCTCGTCGTTGAGCCGGCCGACCATGCGGGAGAGCTCGGCGGCGAACACCAGCCCCACCGACACGGCCGCGCCGTGCCGCCACGAGTAGCGTTCGGCAAGTTCGATCGAATGGCCCAGGGTGTGCCCGTAGTTGAGGAACTCGCGGCGCCCGTGGTCCTTGAGGTCATCCGACACAAACTCGGCCTTCACTGCGACAGCCCGCTCGATCAGTTCGCGGACCGTCGCTGAACCGCCGTCGGACACGGCAGCAGGATCCGCTTCAATCAGCTCCAGGATGCGCGGATCGGCGATGAAACCGCATTTGACCACCTCGGCCATGCCGGTCAGCAGCTCGTTGCGCGGGAGCGTGACCAGGGTGTCGAGGTCCGCCAGGACGGCTGCCGGAGGGTGGAATGCCCCGACAAGGTTCTTGCCCTCGGCCGTGTTGATTCCGGTCTTTCCGCCGACGGCGGCGTCGACCATGCCGAGCAGGCTGGTGGGAAGGTGAACTACCTTGACCCCGCGCAGCCAGGTGGCGGCGACGAAGCCTGCCAGGTCGGTGACCGCTCCCCCGCCCACGGCGACGACGGCGTCGGAGCGGGTGAAGTCGTTCTGTCCCAGGACCTGCCAGCAGAAGGCAGCCACCTGGATGTGTTTGCCCTCTTCGGCGTCGGGAATTTCTGCTGTCACGGCGGTGAAACCGGCGTCGGCCAATTCGGCCCGTACCGTGTCGCCGGTGCTCCTCAGAGCGCGGGGGTGGATCACCAGGACCCTGCGCACCCGCTCGCCCAGGACGGCGGGGAGCCGTTCAAGCAGGCCATGGCCGATGACCACGTCATAGTTTTCGGCAGCGGTGGTTCCGGTGACCTTGATGATGGTCGGTTCGCTGGTGACTGTCGGCTCATGCGCCATGACGGTCCCCTCCTTTATTCTGGTTCAGCTGAAGTTGTTCAATGAGCTCGGTGACAAGCTGCTCGATGCTGCGGCCCCGCGTGTCAAGTACGTGGTTGGCTAGGCTTTCGTAGAGCGGCCGCCGCTCCCGGTCCATCCGTGACCAGGCTTCCACCGGGTCGCCGGCCAGGAGCGGCCGGCTCCGGTCACGGGTAATCCGGCGCCGCACGGTGGCGAGGTCAGCATCGAGGAACACAACCCGCGCGCCGCCGAGCAGGGTGCGGGTGCCTTCGTCGAGGACCGCGCCACCGCCCAGGGACACCACCTGGGTGGCTGGTGCGGCGCCCAGTACCTCGGCGACGGCCCGTGCCTCAAGCGTCCTGAACGCCTGCTCGCCCTGCTGGGCGAAGATCATGCTGATCCGCCCGTGCCGCTGGACAATGAGCTGGTCGGTGTCCACGAACGTCCAGCCGAGGCGCGCGGCCAGGCTGGCGCCGACGGCTGACTTGCCGGTAGCCATCAGTCCGATGAAAACCACCGGCCCTACGGCGGGTGAGGGCATTAGTTCCCGGCCGAATTCAGGGACGTGGGAATGGCTGCCAGATAAGCTTCAAGATTCCGTGCGGTCTCCTGAACCGAGTCCCCGCCAAACTTTTCGGTCACCGCTTCGGCGATCACCAGGGCCACCATCGCCTCAGCGACCACACCCGCTGCGGGTACCGCGCAGACGTCGGACCGCTGGTGGTGGGCTCGGGCCGCGTCCCCGGTGCTGACGTCGATGGTGCGCAGCGCCCGGGGGACGGTGGCGATCGGTTTCATGGCGGCGCGGACCCGGAGGGTGTCGCCGATGCTCATGCCACCCTCGATGCCGCCGGCGCGGTTGCTGGTGCGCTCGATCATGCCTGAGTCACCGCGCACCATTTCGTCGTGCGCTTTGGAGCCTCTCCGCGCAGCAGTGAGGAACCCGTCGCCCACCTCGACGCCCTTGATGGCCTGGATCCCCATCAGGGCGGCGGCGAGCCGGGAGTCCAGCCGCCGGTCCCAGTGAACGTAGCTTCCCAGGCCTGGTGGCAGTCCGTAGACCACTACCTCAACGACACCGCCGAGAGTCTCGCCCTCCTTGTGGGCGGCGTCCACCTCCGAGACCATGGCCAGGGACGTCTCGCTGTCGAAGCAGCGCAACGGATCCTGGTCCAGGGCCAGCACATCGGTGGGTCGGGGAAGCGCTGATCCTTCGGGGACGGCAACCGAGGCGATTGCCACCGTGTGGCTCACGAGGCGGATGCCGAGTGCCGACAGGAACCGTGCGGCTACCTCGCCGAGGGCAACGCGGGCGGCTGTCTCCCGGGCGCTGGCGCGTTCGAGGACGGGCCGTGCCTCGTCGAACCCGTACTTCTGCATTCCGGTGAAGTCGGCGTGTCCCGGCCGGGGGCGGGTGAGCGGCGCATTGCGGGCCAGCTCGGCCAGTTCGGCGGGATCCACCGGATCGGCGGACATGATCCGGTCCCACTTGGGCCACTCGGTGTTGCCCACCTGCACGGCGACGGGCCCACCTTGGGTGATCCCGTGCCGGACGCCTCCAATGATACTGACCTGATCCTGCTCAAACTTCATCCGGGCGCCACGACCGTAGCCGAGCCGCCTGCGGGCCAGCGCCGCCTGGATGTCACCGCTCGCGATCTCCACGCCCGCAGGCATTCCTTCAATAATTCCCACCAGTGCCGGTCCGTGGGATTCTCCGGCAGTTAACCAACGCAACATGCTTCCAATCCTGCCACGGTGGCGCTGCTGTTTCAGCGCGCGGCGGCTCCGACTGCGTCACACATGACTTTTAGGACCCCTGCACCATCGGCGAAAGCGGCCCCCGAGAATAGCCTGACCTGTTCCACCGCCTGATAGATGAGCATCTCCAGGCCCGGAACGATGATGCCTCCCCGGGCCTGCCAGGCGCTGGCAAGGGCGCTGGGCCAGGGGTCGTAGGCGACGTCGAGCAGCACCGGCGCGGCAGTCGTCGATGCTGCGGGCGCGGCCAGGAGTTCGCCGCCCAGCGGGTCGGCTCCCCGCGGAGGCAGTGTTGAGATGGCGACGTCGGCGGTCAGGACACAGGCCGCGGCGGCGCTCCACTCACGGAGCTCGACGCCAAGGCCCAGAGTGCGTCCCAGGTCCTGCAGGGACGCGGCCCGCTCCGGTGAGCGGACGACGACGGTGGCGTGGTCAGCACCGAGAAGCTGCAGTGCGGCCAGTGATGCTGCAGCGGTTCCTCCGCCGCCCAGAATCACCGCGGAGCCGGGCGGGTGGGTCACTCCGCCGTATCTGAGCGCGCCAACAATCCCGGCAACGTCAGTGTTGTGGCCGGTGAGGACGCGGTCCGATCCGGCGCCGTCGACAGTCACCGTATTGAGGACCTTCAGCACCGCGGCGGGACCGGTCAACCGGTGCACCAGGGGAACCATCGCCGCCTTGTGCGGCATGGTGACCGACAGACCGCACCACTGATCGTCGTGGCGAACCTGCTCCATGAACGACGCCAGGTCCGGCGGCAGCACCTCGACGGCGTCGTAGCTGCAGTCCAAACCCAGGTGGGCGTAGGCGGCGCGGTGCAGGACGGGTGATCGGGAGTGCCCGATGGGGCTCCCGATCACCGCGGCCCGCCGGTGGCGGGTCCCTTCAGGGGTGCCGGCGGCGGAGTGCGCCGACGGGCTCACCTAGATGCACCTGCCGGGGTTGTCGGTGCACCAGGCCTGGTATTCGGCAACGTAGACGGCGTGTTCGGCGAGGGTTTCGGAGAACTTCGTTTCACCGGTGTCGAGATCGACGGTGACCCAGTAATAGAAGGGCACGTCAGCAGGATTGACCGCTGCATCGATGGCCTCGGCTCCCGGCGACCCGATCGGCCCCACGGGGAGCCCGGGGTTGGCGAACGTGTTGTAGGGGTTGGATTCGTCGGCGCGTTCCTCTTCGGTGAAGTCGAAACTCCGGCGGTCCAACCCATACGTGACGGTGGCGTCCGACTGGATGAGCCCGTTGGTCTCGGTGTTGTCTTCCTGCAGCCGGTTCTCGATGGCGCCCGACACCGCAGCGTAGTCGGCTTCACCCGCCTCGGCTTCGATGATGCTGCCGATGGTGAGGATCCTGAACTGTTCAGCGGGATCGGTGACGCCTGCGTCCTCCAGCAGGGCAAAGGAGGCATCGACCATGATCTGGAGCATCTCGGTGGCCGTCGCGTCGACGTCGAACCTGTACTCACCCGGGGCAAGATAACCCTCGAGGGTTGTCGCCTCTTCGGGGAGCCCGAACTGGGTGGGTTCAGCCGCCAGCTCATCGAATTCCTCGCGGGGGATGGCGGTCGACTCGGCAAGGATGTCCAGCGTTTCACCCTGACGCAGGCCCTGTGCCACGGCCGCGTAATGCACCTGGTTGGCTTCGACGTCGAGCAGGGCGAGGGCTGCACCCTCGGAGGACATCTGGTAGCTCAGCTCGTACTCGCCGGGCTGCACTTCGCGGCCATCTGCGACCTGCTGCAGCGCGGACACGAATTCGGCCTCGTCGGCGACAATGTCTACGGCCTGGAGGCCCGTGCCGATGGCCAGCGGACCGGCACCCTCGGGCACGGTGAAGACCACGCTGCCCTCCCCGGGTCCTGGATAGTCCTTGATGTCGTCGAGGCCCAGCAGGTCTCGCAGCATGAGGGAGACGGCAACCACGACGCCAATAAAGGCGAGGACGACCACCAGCATGACCACGGTGCGGCGGCGTCGGCGGCGCTGTCTCGCCTTCGAGGGGCGGCGGTTGCGGCGGTTGCTGGACCGTGGTTCGAAGAACTCTTCCACCGGCTGGACTGCCTGGTCGTGAGGGTCGTCGTACACGCCGTCGTGCTGACCATCGTCGGCGTGTCGACCAGGTTCGCTGTCGGCGGCCGGGAACTGGGGGTGGTGATGGCTCACAGTTCCAGGTTCCTTTCGCGGCTGTTCTCCGTAATGTCTGGCTCCTTGGTAGGGGACAGCTGATCCCGTGGTGAGTGGATCCGCTGTCGTGCTGCGACCGGTTCCCCCACATCCCGCAGCTGTGACCGTTGCATGTCGATGGCGTGCTGGAGAATTTCCACAGCTGCCACCTGATCTACCACCTTACGATGGTTGCGGGTATTCAAGCCAGCTTGGCGCAAGGACCGGTGCGCTGAAACAGTGCTCAGCCGCTCGTCGATAAGGCGGACACTGACGGCAAGGCTGGCCCGAGCAATCGCGTTGGCGAGCTCCAGCGCATACCCCCGCGCCATGTCCGTGGAGGCCGAATCGGTCCCGCTCAGGTTCCGCGGCAGCCCGACAAACACCTGGACGGCGTCGCGCTCGGTGATTTCCCTGATCAGGATATTGAGGTCTGACTTCTTTTTCAGATCCCTTTTCATGGTCCGCACCGGGGTGGCGAGGAGGGACCCGCTGTCGCTGCTGGCCAGTCCCACCCTGACCATCCCCACGTCGACGCCAAGCTTGACGCCGCGGGGGTAGTCGTCGGTGGGATTGGCCGGGTGATCGGTCATTGTCGCCTCACGAACCGGGTCAGCGGGACGCGACTGCGGCCCGGATGGCCGCGAGGGCAGCGCCGACCTGGGAGGGGTCGGAACCGCCACCCTGCGCGACGTCGTCCTTGCCGCCACCGCCACCGCCGAGGATCCCGGCGGCAACCCTGACCAGGGCGCCCGCCTTCACACCGGCCGCGCGGGCTTCCTCATTGGTCGCCACCAGCACCATGGGCCGGTCGTTGCTGACTCCGGCAGCCGCCACCACAGCGGCACCCGATCCGAGCCTGTTCCTCAGATCCAGCGCGAGGGTCCGCAGGTCGTCCGCGCCACCGATCGTTCCGGCGTCGTGGGCGAGGAGGCGGACGCCGTCGACGTCGACCGCACTGCCCGTCAGGGCGGCAGCTGAGGCGCCGAGGGCTTCCTTTCGGAGCCGTTCGAGCTCCTTTTCGGCGGCCTTGAGCTTGGCCAGGGTGGCCGACAACCGCTCCGGGAGCTGGACTGACGGCACCTTGAGCATGTCGGACAGCTCGGTGACGAGGGCTCGCTCGGCCGCGAGATGGCGGAACGCGTCCATGCCGACCAGGGCCTCGACGCGCCGGTTTCCTGAGCCTACCGACTGTTCGCCAAGCAGGGTGAGGGAACCGATCAGCGACGTCGACCCGACATGGGTGCCGCCGCACAGTTCGCGCGACCAGTCGCCGTCAATCTCGACCACCCTGACGGTGTCCCCGTAGGCTTCGCCGAACAGCGCTGTAGCGCCGAGGGCCTTCGCCTCGTCAAGCTTCATCAGCTTGGTCTCCACGGTGTGGTTGTTGCGGATCGCGATATTGGAGACCTCTTCGATCTCCGACTTGGCTCCAGCACTGATGCCCTCGCCCCAGGAGAAGTCGAACCGCAGGTAGCCTGCCTTGTTGAAGGAGCCGCGCTGCAGCGCCTCGGGGCCGAGGATCTGGTGCAGTGCAGCATGCACAATGTGGGTGCCCGAGTGGGCCTGCTCCCCCGCGTGGCGACGCTGCCGGTCCACAGCCGCCACCACTGGCGCGCCGACCGACAGCTCACCCTCCCTGACGACCGCCCGGTGGACGCTCAGGCCCTTCACGGGGCGCTGGACATCGAGCACCTCGACGAGGAACCCGTTGCCCGTGATGAGGCCGACGTCGGCGGCCTGGCCACCGGCTTCCGCATAGAACGGCGTCTGGTCGAGGATGAGGTCGATTTCCTCGCCCTGGGACGCTGCGGGTACGGCGACGCCGTCGCGCACTATTCCGGCGACGAGGGATTCGGTGGTGAGCTCGTCGTAGCCGGTGAAAACCGTCTGGCCGCTGGCCAACAGCTCGGTGAAAACCGACAGGTCAGCCTGACCGGCTTTCTTGCCCCGGGCGTCGGCCTGGGCGCGCTGGCGCTGCTCGAGCATCAGCGCACGGAACCCGTCGGCGTCGACGGCCAGGCCAGCCTCAGCCGCCATCTCGAGGGTCAGGTCGATGGGGAACCCGAACGTGTCATGCAGGGCGAACGCATCCTCGCCGGACAGGGGCCGGCCTGCAGCCTTGGATTCCTGGACCGCTCCCTCAAGCCGCGCGGTGCCCGACGCGATGGTGCGCAGGAACGCACGCTCCTCGGCGTAGGCGATCCGGCTGATCCGCTCGAAGTCCTTCTCCACCTCCGGGTAGGTGCCCTTCATGGCATCCCGGGAGGCCGGCAGCAGCTCCGGCAGGCAGGCGGATTCGACGCCGAGCAGGCGCATGGCGCGAACGGCACGCCGGATCAGGCGGCGCAGCACATACCCGCGGCCCTCGTTGGAGGGGGTGACGCCGTCGGCGATGAGCATCAGCGCCGACCGGATGTGGTCGGCCACAACCCGCATGCGGACATCGTCGGTGTGGTGCGGGTCGGTGTCCGATTCGGCGCTGGTGTAGGTTTTGCCCGACAGCTCGGCGGCACGGTCGAGGACCGGGCGGACCTGATCGGTTTCGTACATGTTCTCGACACCCTGCAGGACCAGGGCAAGGCGCTCCAGGCCCAGCCCGGTGTCAATGTTCTTTGCTGGCAGTTCGCCGGCGATGTCAAAGTCTTCCTTGCTGCGCACCGCTGACAGCTGGTACTGCATGAACACCAGGTTCCAGATTTCAATGTACCGCGGCGAATCGGTGGCGGGCCCGCCGGCGATACCGTACTCGGGTCCCCGGTCGTAGAAGATTTCCGAGCAGGGGCCGCCAGGGCCGGGCTGTCCGGTGCTCCAGTAGTTTTCGGCTTCGCCCAGCTTCTGGATCCGCTCGGCGGGAACTCCCACCTGGTCGCGCCAGATGGCGAGGGCCTCGTCGTCGTCCTGGTAAACGGTAACCCAGAGGCGGTCGGGGTCGAGTCCGAAACCGCCGTCGTCGAGGGACGAGGTCAGCAGTTCCCACGCCATCGGAATGGCGCCTTCCTTGAAATAGTCACCAAAGGAGAAGTTGCCGCACATCTGGAAGAACGTGCCGTGGCGGGCCGTTTTGCCGACTTCCTCGATGTCACCGGTCCTGATGCACTTCTGGATACTGGTGGCACGGTCAAACGGGGCCTTCTCGCGCGCCGTCAGATACGGGATGAAAGGAACCATGCCGGCGATGTTGAACAACAGTGACGGATCGGTCGACACCAGCGACGCCGACGGCACAACAGTGTGCCCCTTGCCCTCGAAATAGGCGAGCCAGCGGCGGGCAATCTCATGGGATTTCATGGAAGCTATCAGTCCTTATGATCTGTTCAGTGAAGGATCCTGTGGGTGGCGCCTCACTGGATCCGCAGTGCAGGGCCGGCTGGGAAGCCAGCGGCGGCTTAGTGGCCGGCCCGGTCGGGGCGGATGGCGGCGGGGTCGATGCCGAGGGCCGCCCGGAGGTCGGACTCGCGCTCCTGCATGCCTGAGCGCAGCGTGTCGGCGAAGTGGGCGATACCGTCGGTGACCTCGCCCATCGCGCGGTTGAGCCCGGCGGGTCCGTAGCTGTCAGCGACCGAGGAGAGTTTGCGTACGGCGATTACACCGATGGCGACACCGGCGCCCATCCAGATAACTCGCATGATCATGGTGTTTTTCATGGTTTTCCTCAACGGCTGCGGCGGCGGGGGGCGGGTTTGCTGCGACCGGCCAGGGCGGTGCGGACGCCGTAGGAGAACGCCGCTACCTTGATCAGCGGCGCACCCACGGTGGCGGCGACCAGGGAGGACAGGGCGGAGAGGTTGGCGGTCGCGTCGGAGACGTTGGACGTGATCCCATCAACGTTCTTCAGCTGCTGATGCGTGGTGGTGACGGTGCTGGTCACCTCTTCGATCAGGGGCGTGGTCTCGTTGCTGACGCTCCTGATCGTGGTCCGCAGTTCGTCAAAAACTTTACCGAGCTTCCACACCGGCACAGCGAGCAGTGCTACCAGCACGGCGAATACACCGGCTGCGATGAGACCGGCGATATCTCCACCAGACATGGATCGTGTCTCCTTTTGAATCAGGTAGCCGTCTGGGCGTCGATAGCTCAGCGGCGATAAGTTACCTCTGTACCTTACCTACTCAAAGGCCCGCGGCGTGTGCCGCGGGCCTTTGAACAGGGTCCTTGCTGAAATAGCTCAGGAATTAGCGTGCGTAGTACTCCACCACGAGCTGCTCTTCACAGGTCACGGGGACCTCGGAGCGCTTGGGGCGACGCACCAGGCGAGCCTGGAGCTTGTCCAGCTGGACCTCCAGGTAGCCGGGAACTGCTGGCAACACGTCGCGGTGCGCGCCTGCGGCGGCAACCTGCAGGGGGTCGAGGACCTCGCTGCGAGGGTGAACGTGAATGAGCTGTCCTTCGGCGACGCGGTAGGACGGGCGGTCAACGCGTGAACCGTCGACCATGATGTGACGGTGAACAACCAGCTGACGGGCCTGCGCGCTGGTGCGGGCGAAGCCGGCGCGGAGCACCAGGGCATCGAGACGCATTTCGAGCAGTTCGATCAGGTTCTCACCGGTCAGGCCCTTGGTGCGACGGGCTTCTTCGAAGACCCGGGTCATCTGGGCTTCGCGGATGCCGTACTGGGCGCGCAGACGCTGCTTTTCGCGCAACCGTACAGCGTAGTCACTGTCCTGCTTGCGGCGGGCGCGTCCGTGCTGGCCGGGCGCGTACGGCCGGCGTTCCAGATACTTTTCAGCCTTTGGGGTCAAAGCAATGCCGAGGGCACGCGAAATGCGAACCTTACGGCGGGCACGTGTGTTGTTAGCCACGAATACCTTCCATTATTTTTGCGGCAAAGCTGCTCTGCTGTTCGGCATGGTTTCCCAGCTGAACGGCAGGCACTTTCAGTGTCGCTGGCCTCCACTTGCGGAGAGCCGGGAGTAGCCGCTTCCCGGTACTACAGTTCGCCCGTGCACAACCCACGACTCAAGAAGACCGCCGGAGCGGAAATCCAGTAGATGATGGGCGCGCGCAACACGACTTGCCAGTCAACCGTCAATCCTAGCAGTGCCGGGCGGGCACCGGGGAATCACTTTCCGCGGATGATCCGCCGGAGCCGGGCCAGCCGTGACCCGATGTCCCGTTCGGCCCCCCGGTCGGTGGGCTGGTAGTAGTCGTGTCCGGTCAGATCGTCGGGCGCGTACTGCTGGGTAGCGATGCCGTGCGGCTCATCGTGCGAATACACGTACCCGCTGCCATGGCCCAGCTGCTTGGCCCCCGGGTAGTGGGCGTCCCGCAGGTGCTGCGGGATCCCCTGCCCGCGGCCGGCCCTCACATCGGCGACGGCCGCGTTGATTCCGTTGTAGGAGGCGTTGGACTTGGGTGCTGTGGCGATATGCACCACGGCTTCGGCCAGGATGATCCGCCCCTCCGGCATCCCGATCAGCGCCACGGCCTGGGCTGCGGCAACAGCGGTCTGCAGCGCCGTCGGGTCCGCCATGCCGACGTCCTCCGCCGCCGAGATCATCAGCCGTCGTGCCACGAAGCGGGGATCCTCCCCCGCTTCCAGCATCTTCGCCAGGTAGTGGAGTGCGGCGTCGACGTCGGATCCCCGCAGGGACTTGATGAAGGCGCTGGCGACGTCGTAGTGCTGGTCCCCCGCCCGGTCATACCGGAGGGCGGCCACGTCAACTGCCTTCTCGGCGTGCTCAAGCTCCACCAGTACCGGTGCGCTGGGATCATCGGAGGCCGAATGGGCCACCCCGGCGGCCGCTTCCAGCGCCGTCAGACCGCGGCGGGCGTCCCCGGCGGCGAGCCTGACCAGGTGCTCCATGGCGCCGTCGCTGACCCGCACCGACCCGTCGAGGCCGCGCGGGTCCTCGACCGCCCGGGTGAGGAGGTTGGCGATGTCCGCCTCGGTGAGGGGTTTCAGGGTCTGCAGGAGGGACCGGGACAGGAGCGGTGACACCACGGAAAACGAGGGGTTCTCGGTGGTCGCGGCGATCAGGACCACCCACCGGTTCTCCACACCGGGCAGCAGGGCGTCCTGCTGCGCCTTATTGAACCGGTGGATCTCGTCAAGGAACAGCACAGTGGTGGTGCGGTGCAGGTCACGGGCGGTGAGCGCCTCGTCCATCACCCGGCGGACGTCCTTGACTCCGGCGGTGATGGCCGAGAGTTCAACGAACGTCCTGCCCCGGCCCCGCGCAATGACGTGGGCGAGGGTGGTCTTTCCCGTTCCCGGCGGGCCCCACAGGATGACCGAGGAGGGGCCGGCCGGCCCGGTGCGGTCGGCGTCACCGGCCAGGCTGCGCAGCGGCGATCCCGGTCCCAGGAGGTGCTGCTGCCCCACCACTTCGTCGATGGAGCGCGGACGCATTCTGACGGCGAGCGGACTCCTGTGGCGTTCAGCGCTGCTGAGGCTGCGGGTGGGCGCGGCGTCGTCGTCCTCGTCGTCAGATCCGTAGGCGGCACTGAATAGATCATTCACACTGCCAAGGCTACTGTGAAGCACTGACGGCAGGAGCATCGGCGGCCGGACTACAGCGAGGGTGCACGCCATCGGCGTGCAGAGGGAGCAGTCATGGGATCACCGCGCCACGTGCTGGTGTCGCCCGAACGACTGCCCGGCTGGGTGGACCGGTTCGTCGCCGGGAACGGCGGGTTGGCGTCGACCGCGGAGCACGACGCCGACGTCCGCTCGCGCGGCGGGCTGATGCTGCGCGGGACCAACGGGTGCGTGGCCCTCCTGGAACCGCCCGGGAAATCTGCTGCCGGCCCCGGCGGTATAACCGTCGACGACCTCATTGCCGCAGCCACCCAGAACCGCCTGATCGGAATTGTGCTGGTGCGGCGCGGCGGATACGCGGTGGGGGTTGCCGACACGGGCAAGCTCCTAGCCTCGAAGACCGGCACCAAATATGTGCAGTCCCGGACCGCTGCCGGGGGCTGGTCCCAGCAGCGGTTCGCCCGACGCCGAGCCAATCAGGCGTCCGGGCTGGCCGACGCCGCGGCAATGCACGCGGCACGCCTGTTCGGGGAGCACCGTCCGGACTGCCTGCAGGTGGGCGGGGACCGGCCGCTGTCCGCCGAGACCCTGGCGAGCCCCCTCCTGCGGAGCTACCAGTCCCTGCCGCAGCTGAAGTTCCTGGTGGTACCCGATCCCCGGCTCGACATCCTGAAGCAGGCGGCAACCGATGCCCGCTCGATCAGGATCACCATCATCGACCCCTAGTCCCTGACCGGCCCGACGTCGCCTGCCTCCGGCCCGGTTCCGGTTGGGGGTGAAGCTACTGGCGTGTGTCGGCGGCGCGCTGGGCTGCAGCGCGCAGACTGGCGACGGTGGCGTCGGGATCCGCTGCACCATAGACGGCCGAGCCGGCAACGAACACTGTTGCACCGGCGTCGGCGGCGCGCAGGATGGTGTCCTCGGTGATGCCGCCGTCCACCTGGATGGCTACCGCGAGCCCGCTTCCCCGCACCGCGTCGGCGGCCCGGCGAATCTTGGGCAGCATGACGTCGAGGAACGGCTGGCCCCCGAATCCTGGTTCGACGGTCATGATGAGCAGGAGGTCCAGTTCACCCAGCAGGTCCAGATACGGTTCAACCGGCGTTGCCGGGCGCAGGGCCATCCCTGCTTTCGAGCCGATGCTGCGGAGCTCGCGGGCGAGCCGGATCGGCGCGGCGGCAGCTTCGGCGTGGAAGGTGACCGAGGCGGCACCCACCTCGGCGTAACCGGGGGCCCAGCGGTCGGCGTCGTCAATCATCAGGTGGACATCCAGCGGGAGTGAACTGACCTCCTGGATCCGTTTGACGACCGGCAGTCCCAGGGTGAGGTTGGGAACAAAACTGTTGTCCATCACGTCCACATGCACGGCGTCGGCCGAGGCGATACGTGCCAGTTCGGTCTGGAGGTTCGCGAAGTCGGCGGACAGGATGCTTGGGTTGATGCAGCAGGCGGTCATGGCGCTCCTTGGGCGGGTTCAACATCGGGCGGCTCCCCACAACCTACCCCGCCGAACCGTGAGCTCTGGCGACTCACCAAATCTCACTCCTCGGCGGAGGTGGTGGGGTGGGAGTGGTGGTGGGGTGGGGTGGTTCTAGGCGGTGCGGCGGATCAGCGCCAGGAACATGGCGTCGGTGCCATGGACGTGAGGCCACAGCTGGGCCGTGGACTCGTGGCCGGCCGCCAGCGCACCGGTGAGGCTGACGCCGTCGAGCGCTGCCCCGGCGTCGATGAGTTCGACGTCGTCGTGCCGGCGCAGGCAGTCCTGGACCACCGCGGAGGTCTCGGCCGGGTGGGGTGAACAGGTGACATAGGCCACCACTCCCCCGGGCCGGACTGCTTTCAGGGCTGCGGCGAGCAGTTCACGCTGCAGCGTTCCGAGGCCCGCAATGTCGGAGGGCTTCCGCCGCCACCGGGCCTCCGGCCGACGGCGGAGCGCGCCGAGTCCGGTGCAGGGGGCGTCGACGAGGACCCGGTCGAAGGTGTCGGGGAACTCTTCGGCGACGGTCCGGCCGTCCCCGACACGCACCGTCCAGACGGCGGGATCCAGCGGTCGAAGTGCCTGGCGCACCAGTTGGGCGCGGTGCTCGGCAGGTTCGTTGGCCACCAGGGTGTGGCCGCGCTGCTGGGCGAGTGCACCGAGCAGCGCTGACTTCCCGCCGGGACCCGCGCAGAGGTCCAGCCATTGCTCGTGGCGTCCGGTCCCGGCGGCTCCGTCGTGACCGGCACTGTTCAGTTCGACTGCTGCGAGGGCCCGTGCCACCAGCTGGGACCCTGCGTCCTGGACCCGGGTGGTGCCGACGCGGATGCTTTCCAGGCGGCCCACGTCACCCGCGGAGAACAGCGCTGATCCTTCGGCGAGTTCACCGGGTTCGGCTCCCGCATCGAAGGCCTCGTCGAGGGACCCCAGCCCGGGGAGGGCCAGCAGGTTGACCACCGGTGCCGCGTTGTTGGCGGCCAGCAGGGTTTCAATCTCGGAGACGTCACGGCCGTGGTCCACCAGGGCCTGGCGGAGGGCGCGGACAATCCACTCGGGATGGCTATGGGTGAGTGAGCTGATTTTGGTGGCGTCGGTCAGGCCGGCGGTGAGTTCGGCAACCCATTCCTCGAGGTTCTTCGCCGAGACCCGGCGCAGGACGGCGTTGATGAGGGCTGACGGTCCGGCGCCGATGACCGCGCGGGCCAGGCCCACGGTCTGGTCGAGGGCGGCGTGGGCCGGCACCCGCATGGCGAGCAGCTGATGGGTGCCGATGCGCAGGGCATCGAGAATCGCCGGGTCAAGCTTCTCCAGGGGCCGGTCGACACACGTCGCCAGCACGGCGTCGTACGTGCCCTGCCCCCGCAATGCCCCGTAGGCCAGCTCGGTGGCAAACCCGGCGTCACGCTTGTCGAGGCGGTGCTTCCTGATGCTGACCGGCAGTACCAGGTTGGCGTAGGCGTCGTCGGCTGCAACAGCGCGCAGCACTTCGAAGGCGACCAGTCGTGCCGGGTCAGCGCGCCGGGTCCGCTCCGACGGCGCAGCGGTGGAGAACCCGCGCGGCTCCGGCCGGTTGCGTTCACGGCCGGCGGCGTTACGACGACGCTCCGAACCGCCGGCGTTGCCTTGTCCCTGTTGCTTGGTCACGAAAAAACCAGCTCTCCTTGTTGTAGGGCGCCGCGCGCCCAATCCTGTGATCGCATGTTCTTTTTCCCGGCAGGCTGGACGTTGCCGAGGACGACGGCGGTCGAGCCGGTGCCCACCAGCACGGCAGCCCCGTCGAGTGCGACTTCACCCGGTGCCAGGTTCACGCCCTCGTCCGACGGGTTCGAGGACTCCGCTGCTGAGGTGGTGAGGAGCGAGACCGGACCGATCTTGACCCGTTGATCGCCGAGCTGGGTCCAGGCGCCCGGTTCGGGTGTCACCCCGTTGATCCTGCGCCGGACGGCGAGGGCCAGCTGGGACCAGTCCACCCGCGCGTCGTCAATGGTCAGTTTCGGGGCGAGACTGACTGCTCCGTGCTGGGGAACGGCTTCAGCCCGGCCCGCCGCCACCCCGGCCAGGGTCTGCACCAGCAGAACGGCACCGCTGTGGGACAACCGGTCCAACAACTCTCCGCTGGTGTCGCTGGGCCGCACCGCTTCGGTCATGGTCCCGTAGACCGGTCCGGTGTCGAGGCCAGCCTCAAGCAGGAAGGTGGATGCTCCCGTGAGCTCGTCCCCGGCGATCACCGCGTGCTGCACCGGGGCTGCGCCGCGCCAGGCCGGCAGCAGCGAGAAATGAAGGTTGATCCAGCCGTGCACCGGGACGTCAAGTGCTGCTGACGGAACCAGTCCGCCATACGCAACTATCGCCGCCACATCGGCCCTGAGTGCAGCGATCTGCTCAATCACCGGGCCGTCGATGCGGTTGGCACGGATGATCTCGATGTCCAGCTCCGCGGCACGGGCGGCTACCGGGCTGGGTGTCATCACCCGTTTTCGTCCGAGTGGCGCGTCTTCGCGGGTCAGTACGGCGACGACGTCGAATCCAGCCGCCACCAGCGCGTCGAGGGAGGGCACCGCGACGGTCGGGGTTCCGGCGAAGATCACCCTCATGGCTGCCTGGTTCCACGGCCGGATGCACGGCCGGATGCACTGCCGGTCGGCTGTGCGGCAGGCCGGGCCGAGGGAGATCCGAACCCGAAACTTGAGCCAATGGTCTGTGACCGTTCCCGTGCCGTCCGGTCCGCGACGGCGGAGTAGGTGGAGCTGCGGATGGCGCGCATGGCAGCTTTCCGGTGCTCCCCCGCCAGCCGTTCAATGTAGAGCGAGCCGTTGAGATGATCAGTTTCGTGCTGGAAGCAGCGGGCCAACATGCCGGTTCCCTCATACTCAACCGGGTCCCCGTGGACATCCACACCGGTGACCCTGGCCCAGTTGGCGCGCTCCACCGGGTAGCCGAGCCCGGGGATGGACAGGCACCCTTCGGTTTCCTCGGGTGACACCTCGGTGCCCACGTCAAGGACTGGATTCACCACGTACCCTGCCGCGTCGTCGATCCTGAAAGTGAACACCCGGAGGCTGATTCCCACCTGGGGAGCGGCCAGGCCGGCGCCATGCACATCGTCCATGGTTTCCGTCATGTCAGCGACCAGCTTGGCCAGTTCGGGGCCGAAGCCGGTGACCTCGGCGGAAGGAGTTCTCAGTACCGGGTCGCCGATGATCCGAATGCTCAAGACGGCCATGCTCTGCGGGGTCCTCACGTTGTGGGTGCTGCTCTGGATGTTGAAAAATCAGTGGACGTTGAAAATTCGCTGGTGTAGAAAAACGCTGGTGTTGGTGCTTCGCCGGTGGTTCCGGGTCACCCGCTCAACGCTCACGGCTTCGGTGCCATTCTAGGCGGGAACCGGGGATTGTCCTGAGCGGAGGTCCGCTGGCCCGGCTGTCAGCCTGCGGCCGGCACCGGCGGCGGCCCAATGGGCAACAGCGCACGGCCGGCGGCTGCGGCGTCGAGCCCTGCCTCCCACGACCGCCTCAAGGCGCAGAACCGGAACCAGTGTTCCTTCAGGACATCCGGATTGGCGCGCATGGCCCGGACCTCCGTCTTGCCGATCGCCACTCCCAGCAGGATCAGTTCGTGGTCGTATTTCCACGGCTCCCAGGATCCGGCCTCGCCGTCGACCAGGCTCTCCTGGGCCTTCATCCCGGCGACCAGTTGCATCACCACCTTGTCGTCAAGCGGCTTGACCTGACCGTCGCGGTCGGTGTTTTTGGTCTTGAAGTCGATCAGGCACATCCGCCCACCAATCTCGGCGAGCAGGTCGAGGGTACCGGCGTAGCCAACCTCATGGTTCCAGACGGTCAATTCCGCCGCGATGGGCCGCACCTGGTACAGGGTCCACCATTCGTCGAAGCGGGCGGCGAAGGCCTCCTCTCCGTTCTCGACGAGGGCGAGCCGGGCGGCGTCGACGTCGTGCTGCTGTTCGAGGTCCCGCAGCGCCACCTGTTCGCAGTAGTAGTGCACTCTGGTGCCGCGACCGGCTGCCTCATCGCGGTACCGTTCGGCTGCGACCGAAGCGTCCTTGACCACCGTCCGAAGCTGCGACGGATTGCCGAGCGCCGCGGGCACCCGGGGATCATTGGCGACGGCGTTCGCGGCCATGTAGCCGATCCAGCCGTCGAGCGAGGTGGTGGCCTGCGAGATAACGGTGGTGATCGACGGAACGATGGGGCGGTCGGTGGTGGACCGTGAATACATGCGTCCGTGCTCAGTCGAATGAGCCAGCAGCGGTTGAGTCATGCTTCCAGTCTGACACCGGATACCGACAATCTACATTCGGCCTTTATCCGGCGCTGTCGGACCCGGATTGGACGAACCCCACTTCCTCCTATAGAGTTTTTACTCGTTGGAAAACGACGAATAACCCTGTAAATCAAGCGATTTCTTGCGGGTTATGAATCTTTACTCAACAATGCGGACGTAGCTCAGCTGGCTAGAGCACCACCTTGCCAAGGTGGATGTCGCGGGTTCGAATCCCGTCGTCCGCTCGCAAGTCACTGTAGCTGGCGGAGATCCTTTCGGCAGTTCTGGTTTACCAGGCACGGTGGGGTGGCCGAGAGGCGAGGCAGCGGCCTGCAAAGCCGTATACGCGGGTTCGAATCCCGTCCCCACCTCCAGTACGACAGCTTGCACCCATCTCGATGGGCGATTGGCGCAGCGGTAGCGCGCTTCCCTGACACGGAAGAGGTCACTGGTTCGATCCCAGTATCGCCCACTCAAAGCGGTTTCCTGTGATTCCCCGGAATCATCTGGATACCGCTTTTTCGCGGACGTAGCTCAGCTGGCTAGAGCACCACCTTGCCAAGGTGGATGTCGCGGGTTCGAATCCCGTCGTCCGCTCCACCTTCTGCTGCTTTGCCACCTGGAATCCCACCCAACGGCGACCATCAGTGGGAATATCTAGACTTCCCTACTGAATCATCTCCGTGGGTGGGACCGAGCGCCAGAATCCCCGCACTCCCCGCGTCGGCTCCGCTCTTGGTCAGTGAAGCAGCTTCAGACCGATCACGCAGGCCACAATCCCCAGGACCAGCAGCACTTTGATCACTGACGCTGACTCGCCGTCGAAAATCATGGCGTAGGCAACGGTCAGGGAAGCGCCGATCCCCACCCAGACCGCGTAGGCCGTCCCGACGGGCAGGGTTCGCATGGCCCACGCCAGTCCGACCATGCTGAGCGTGACCGCGATACCGAAAATGATGGTGGGTGCGAGCCGGGTGAATCCTTCGGACTTCCCCAGGGCCGTGGCCCAGACGGCTTCAAGTACGCCGGATATGACTAGAACGATCCATGCCATGACAGTCTCACTCCTGAAACGCCGTCTTGTCGCTGGCCGGGTACGGCGCACCTCGTCCGGGTGCCATCTGGCTCTTCAAGGCTGTCACACCCCCTGCCCGGGGGCAATCCCAGGCGAATATACGCCAATGGCGGATACCCAGCCTCCACACAGGCTTTGTCCTTGGAACTGTCATTCCAACGTTCTACGATGTAGGTCAGAGGGAACAACAGGTTCCCGGATCGAAAGGAGGTGCCTGTGTCTGTATTTGACGGGCTCAAAGGCAAGGCCGGGATGCTGAAGGAAAAAGCGACCGAGCTGGTGGGCGAGAACTCTGAAAAGATCAAGGACGGCATCGGTCACGCTGGCAACTTCGTTGACAGCAAGACCGGAGGAAAGTACGCCGACAAGATCGACCAGGTTCAGTCCAAAGCCTCCGAAATGGTCGATAAGACCGACCGCGGGGACACCAACCGGCCAGCTGGCCCCGGGACTCCCCCGGCCGTATAAGACCTACTGCTCGACAAAAAAGTGCCGGTCCTGCCGTGAGGCAGCACCGGCACTTTTTGCGTGTCAGCCTTACAGCTCGCTGCCCTGACGCGCCAGGGCCGTCAGCCGTGATACCGCGCGGTGATACTTCTTCATGTACCCGCCGGTCATCATTTCTTCGGTGAAGAGCTGGTCGAAGGCGACGCCGCTGGCGAGCACCGGAATGTCCTTGTCGTAAATCCGGTCAGCGAGGACCACGAAACGGAGTGCTACTGCCTGCTCCGAAATGGTTTCCACGCTGTGCCAGGCGATGAAGTCCACGCCGTCGATCAGTTGGCGGTACCGGCTCGGGTGCACACCGGCTAGATGCTTGACCAGGTCGCTGAAGGCATCCTCGGCGAGCAGCCCATCGGGGCCGCCCTTAAGGTCGCGCACCCGATCGTGGAGGCCCGCCTCGGTGAACGGCACCGGCGCCTCGGGAAGCCCACGGTGCCGGTAATCCTCCCCATCGATGCGCAGCACATCGAACTGGTCGGCCAGCACCTGGATTTCGCGCTGGAAGTCGACGGCAGCGAACCGGCCATCGCCCAGCGAGCCCGGGAGGGTGTTCGAGGTCGCAGCGAGCTTGACCCCGGCGTCGGCCAGTTCCCGCATCAGGCGGGACATCAGCACAGTGTCGCCTGGATCGTCGAGTTCAAACTCGTCAATACAGACCAGCGCATACCCACTGAGGGCGTCGACTGCCTTGCGGAAGGACAGGGCTCCCACCAGGTTGGTGTACTCGACAAACGTGCCGAAAGCCTTCTTGCCGGCGGTGGCATGCCACAGGGATGCGAGCAGGTGGGTCTTCCCGACCCCGAAACCGCCATCGAGGTAAATCCCGGCCCTGGCCGGAGCCTTCTTCGCACCGAACAGTTTGCGCAAGCCGGTCGGTTCTGGCTGGTTGACCATGTCGGCAAACTCGGACAGTGCTTTGACTGCGGCGGCCTGCGACGGCTGACCCGGGTCGGGACGGTAACTGTCAAAGGACACATCGCCGAAACGCGGCGACGGAAAGAACCCCGTCAGAAGTTCGTCGACCGATACTTTGGGGGTCCGCTGGGAAAGCTGCTCGATAGTTGCCACGGTAGGCAAGAATACGGCACTTCCTCGGGGCAGGTGCCCTTCGGCGACCCAGCAAGGACCAATGATGACCCGAGGTGAACGCCCCGGAAATAATTGTGGGTGCCCGTGGTTAGGCTAGTAGGGACCACACAAACGTTACGAGAAAGGCCAGCGGATGTCAGTCGCAGCAGACCCCCAGGAGAAGTTCACTCACTATGCCCACCCGGAACGGCTCGTCTCCACCGCCTGGCTGGCGGAGAATCTCGATACCCCCTCGCTGGTGGTGGTCGAGTCCGATGAGGATGTGCTCCTCTACAACACCGGTCACATCCCCGGCTCGGTGAAGGTGGACTGGCACACCGATCTCAATGATGAGGTTACCCGGGACTATGTTGACGGCGCCGCGTTTGCCCGTCTGATGTCGGCCAAGGGAATTTCCCGCGACTCGACCGTCGTGATTTACGGTGACAAGAGCAACTGGTGGGCCGCCTACGCACTCTGGGTGTTCACTCTGTTCGGCCACGAGGACGTCCGGCTGCTCGACGGCGGCCGCGACAAGTGGCTGGCTGAGGGAAGACCCACCACCACCGATGTGCCCGCCCCCCAGTCCACCGATTATCCGGTGGTGGAACGCAACGACGCACCGATCCGCGCCTATCTGGGCGACGTCCTGGATCATCTCGGGAAGCCACTCATCGACGTCCGTTCGCTGGATGAGTACACGGGTGCACGCACCCATATGCCGGCCTACCCGGAGGAGGGCGCACTGCGGGGTGGCCACATCCCGACGGCCGCGTCGGTGCCCTGGGCCCGCGCCGCCGCGGAGGATGGCACCTTCCGGAGCAGGAGTGAGCTCGACGCCATCTACCGTGACGAGGTTGGCTTGAAGGATGACGACGACGTCGTCGCCTACTGCCGCATCGGGGAACGGTCCAGCCACACCTGGTTCGTCCTGTTCCACCTGCTGGGATTCACCAAGGTACGGAATTATGACGGGTCCTGGACCGAGTGGGGGAACGCTGTGCGCGTCCCCATCGTCAAAGGTGAAGAGCGCGGGGAGGTCCCGGTATCGTGACGACGCCGCTTCCCGTCAAGCTGGCGGAAATCGTCGACGATTTCCAGGCCCTCGACGAACCCGACCGGTTGCAGTTATTGCTTGAGTTCTCCCAGGGGCTCCCCGAGCTGCCCCAGCACCTTCGGGAGCACCCGGAACTGCTCGAACAGGTGGTTGAATGCCAGACGCCCCTGTTCCTCAACGTCGAGATTGGCGAGGATCCCGAGCGGATTGTGCATCTGTACTTCTCTGCACCACCGGAGGCTCCCACCACCCGCGGGTTCGCTGGTGTGCTGCTTGAGGGCCTGGACGGGCTACCCTCCGCCGACGTCCTCGCCGTCCCTGACGATGTCCCGGATCGGCTGGGACTCACCCGCGCCATCACTCCGCTCCGCATGCGGGGGATGACGGCAATGCTCGGCCGGATCAAACGAACGGTCCGGGCCGGCCAGCCGGCCTAACCCGGCCTCGGCACGCGGTCAGGCCCGGACGCCCGGACGGGCCCGGCCGTGGAGCACCGGGGCGAGCCAGGCGGCCACCGTCTGTTCCCACTTCACCGGGTCGACATTCCATTCCTTGGTATGCCGGGCAAGGTGGAACCGTTCAAAGGTCACGAAAGCCGGGTTTCGTTCGGCCAGTTCGGCCGATGGACCCACCGGAACAAACTCGTCATCCTCACTGTGGATGATCAACGTGGGGATCGTGAGTTGCTCGGCACGGGCCACCCAGTCAAGGCTCTTCAGGTCCAGCGGCGCCGCAAGCCCGGTGACCTTCCGGCCGGCACGGTTGGTCAGCAGCCACTGGCCCAGCCGTCCGATCGGCGCGGGAATCCGGTTGAGCTGCGCGTGATAGGCGAGGACTTCTATCCAGTTGACCACGGGGCCGTCGAGAACGAGCGCCTTGATCCGCTGGCGGTGCCGGGAGAGATCGGCGGTCTGGAGGCAGATCGCACCGCCCATCGACCAGCCGAAAAGCACCACTCCCTCGGCGCCGTGGGCCACTGCATAATCAATTGCCGCCTCGACGTCCCGCCATTCGGTCATCCCCAGACCGTATCTGCCGTCGGCAGCATAGGGGGCTTCGCCGTCGTTCCGGTACGAGGCCAGCAGCGAGGTCATCCCGAGCGAACGGGCGAGCCGCACCGCCCGCAGCCCCTCGGTCCGCTGCACCCCACGGCCGTGGACCATGACCGCCCAGTCCTTCGAGGATTCCTCCGCGCGGATCAGCCAGGCAGGGGCTACTCCCCCTTCCACGGGAATGCTTACCTCCTCGTCGGCAAAACCGAGCGACGACGGCGACGGGTAAACCGCGCCGCTCCACCAGCCGCGGGTAGCGCTCGGCAGATGCCCCGAGTAGACAGCCTCCACCTCGCGTTGCACGGTGCCCTCACGGGGAACATAGGACAGGATTGCTCCGACCCGGGCATGCCCGCGGCCGCCGTCAAAATACAGGCTATAGGTGCCCTCGACCGTTGTGTCGTCGTTTGCTGGGAGGATGACCTGTTGTCCGGTGCCCGCGCCGATCACCGCAAGAATGTCAAGGTTTTCATCCCTGACACGCGCCGGCGTGACCACCTGTCGCGCGAAGTGGGCTGCGAGACCTGACGTGGCGGCCGCGACCGTTGACCCGACGGCGCCACCTATCCCCATCCCGAGCATGGTCCATTTGACCCAGGGAGCGGTTTCGATCGGCGCCGACACCGAGGCGCGAAATTTTGGCATACCCCATTCTTGCCTGACGCCCCGAGGATCGTCGACACACCGGGCGGGGTGTCGTGCCGACCCCACCGTGCCGGGTGCTAGGGCGCTGGCGGCTTGAGCACTAGTCTTGGCTCATGTCCGAGACGATAGTGGTACTAACCGAAGAAAGCCTCAACGACGGCGACGCCAAGAACCTGTTGACCCTGGTCGGCGACGAACCGACCACCCTGCTGGTGCTGATCCCCAATGACCGCCACAAGAATGTGCTGGCCGAGTTCTTTCATCATCTGAGCCTGCTGGAATTCTCCGGGGCATTCCGCGACCTGTCCCAGGGGCAGCCCTCAGCCGAGGAGTCACGGGTCAGCGCCGAAGCGGCGCTCGAGTCGTCGCTCCGGGTGGCTGAATCCCACGGGATCCCCGCCCGCGGGTTCATCGCCACCGGCAACGCCGTCGAATCCCTGGTGGAGGCGGTCGCCGAACATGGTGCACGCCAGGCTGTGGTCATCACCCGGCCACATGCCGTGGCCGACACGCTGCATACCGACTGGGCCAACCAGGCGCAGGACCGGCTGGGAGTGCCAGTGTTGCACCTCTACTCCGGTTCGGGATTTATCGGCGGTTCTTAGGCGTTGAAGAAATCATGAGCACAACAGAACCCCGCGATGTCCCTGTCCAGAAGACCGACGACGAATGGCGTTCAGAGCTGACCGCAGAGGAATACCGCGTCCTCCGCCAGGCCGGTACCGAGCGCCCCTACACCGGCGAGTACTACGAGAATGACACCAAGGGTGTCTACCAGTGTCGTGCGTGCGGCCACGAGCTGTTCACCAGCAACGAAAAGTTCGATTCGCACTGCGGTTGGCCGTCCTTCTGGGCCCCGCTGGCCCAGGATACCGTCCGCTACCTGCATGACACCTCCATGGGCATGAAGCGCACCGAAGTCCGCTGCGCCAACTGCGATTCACACCTGGGCCACCTGTTCGAGGGCGAGGGCTACGGCACCCCCACGGATCAGCGGTTCTGCATCAACTCGGTGTCAATGAAACTGGTCGAACAGGGCTAAGCAGTCCACGGTCGGGAGGTCCAGCAGGTCTGGGCCTTCCCTCCCGCGGAATCTCACGGAACATTAGAGTTCCTTAGGCTAATGATCTTTTTTCATAAGTAATCCTTTTTGGTTGCTACGCTCGCTGTCATGACCACGATGACCACGAACACCAGTAGCACCGCAGCCGGACCGACGGCCCTGCCCGCCGTCCCGCCCACCGGAGCCCCCGAAAGTTCGCCCGCCTGGCGGCAGCTGAAGACCGCCGCCTCGACGTTGCAGGCACTCCAGGTCAAGGACGGTTCCGTCCCCGAACCGTCCGACCTCCCCGTCGCCACCGAGTCTGTCGACGCTATCGTCGAGGCGATCGAGGCGCTGGCTCCGCGCTTCCCCCACGACGCCGCCTACCTGACCGCCCTGGTTGAGGATTTCCGCGCCTGGCAGGCCACAGGCTTCGGTGTGCCCGACTTCCTGAACTCCCTGCTGCAGTTCCAGCCCCAGGAGCGTCGAGTCGACGGCCTGTTGCATCTGGTGGTGTTCCCGATGTACACCCAGAACGGAAGCACCAACCGACTGGTCGAAGCAGTGCTGATCGAGGTGCTCTGGCCGGAATTCATCGCCGAGTTGGAAGCAGGCGACTACTCCAACAAACTCTTCGTCCCCATCCGGTTCCTCGACTTCACGGCAGGCTATGACACCAACTCGGCCGTCCTCTTCCCGGAGACGGTGGCCGTCAGCACCACTCCACAGTTCACCTGGGGAGCCATCTTCGCCGACCGCGAAGCGGCGCGCTTCCGCCGGGTGGTCACCGCCGCAGCCGACATCACCAAGCTGGAGCTTCCTGCCGAAGCCGCGGAGCTGGTGGCAGACCAGCAGCTCGCCGAGCGCACCTTCGTCATGTGGGACCTCATCCACGACCGCACCCACATGCGCGGCGACCTGCCCTTTGATCCATTCATGATCAAGCAGCGGATGCCCTACTTCCTGTACTCCCTCGAGGAACTCCGGTGTGACCTCACTGCCTTCCGCGAGTCGGTAAAAATTGCCCAGGACGACACGGAGCCGGACGAAACCCGCCGCCACGCCCGGCTGGTCCAGTACGCGGTCATCTTCGACAGGATCTTCCGCTTCTCCATCACCGGCAGCAGGGTCAGGAACTACGACGGCCTGGGTGGTCAGCTCCTGTTCGCCTGGATGCACCAGCACCATGTCCTGCACTGGACCGACAGCCGCCTCAGCATCGACTGGGACGAGGTTCCCGACGTCGTCATCGCCCTCGGCGAGAAAATCGAGCAGCTGTACTGGCGGTCCATCGACCGCCCCAAGACCGCCCACTGGCTGGCAGCCTACGATCTGGTCACCGAAACCGTGACACCCCACCCGGCGTCAGTCTGGGCCAAGGGCCCCGACGCCCTGGAACTGACCGGCCCGCCCCGCGGACTCACCGACGCCGTCCTCGACGACGAGTTCCCGCTCTCCATGTTCTTCGAGGCCCTCGACCGCAAGATGCGGCAGGTCATTGAGTCGACCGCAGGGATCACCGGGACCATCGCGTGAGTGCTGACGGGCCCACGCTGGCTGGCCTGACCGTCGTCGTCGCTGGCGCCGCAGGGGCCTCGGGCGTTGCCTGTGTGAGCCTGCTGAGGCGGCACGGTGCCGCGGTGGTAGCCGTCGGCTCGGATGAGGGCAGGCTGGACCACGCGCTGGGCCACCTCACGGAGGTGGACCGCAGGGTCTGCGACCTCACCGACGCACCGGCGGTCGCTGACCTGGCCCGCGCGCTCACGGCCGGCTACCCCTCGATCGATGGCCTGATTCACCTGGTGGGAGGCTGGCGCGGCGGCAGCGGGATCACCGGACAGTCCGACGACGACTACGAGGCACTCCGAGCCAGTGGGCTCACTACCCTCAGGAACACCAGCCGCGCCTTCTACGCAGCGCTTGTTGCCTCCCGGACCGGCCGGCTGGCGATCGTCTCCTCCACCGCTGTGGACCACCCGACGGCGGCCGTTGCCTCCTATGCGGCGGTCAAATCGGCAGCCGAAACCTGGACCCGGGCGGTTGCCGACGGATTCCGGCGCGACCAGCAGGGCGTGGGCGGCAGCGACGACGCTGCCGCCGGTCCGGCCTCGGCCGCCACCATCCTTGTGGTCAAAGCCCTGGTCGATGATGCGATGCGGGCCGCGCGACCGGACCGCGCGTTTCCTGGCTACACCCACGTTGATGACCTCGCGGCGGCAGTGGTCGGACTCTATGGCAGCGACGCGCCAGCCATCAACGGCCAGCGGATCATCCTGGCTTAGCGCAGCTAGCTGTCCCAGGACAGCTGGCTGCGGCCAGGGCTACTGCGCGGCGGCGTCCTCACCGGCCCAGGCCCCCGCGTAGAACTGCTGCGACAGCGATTTCACCAACTCTGCATAGGGGCCAGGCGGCAGCGCCTGCGCTGAACCTTCCGGGGGCTCCGGCGCAAATGCTGACACGCCCAACCCGGCCTCCTGCCCCGACAGGGTCAGGCCGGCGGCCTCAAGAATCGTGGGATACATGCTCAGTTGGTCCACGCCCGCGCGCAGTGTGCTGTCCTGGTTCCCGCCCGGCACCCAGATCCGGTTGAAGATGGTGCGGTTGGCGTTGCCCGCCAGCTCCTCCTGGAACGCGTGGCTGCCACCGAGCTGTTTAAGGTGGTCACCCATGATCACCACCGCGGTGTCGTCGAGGTAGCCCTCCTGCTTCAGATGCTCAACCACTCCGGCCACCTGCGTCATGGAACACGCGAACACAGAGGTCACCTCGCTTGCTGTATCGACGCTGCAGTAATCGTAGACATGCACCGGCTCGTGCGTATCGAGCGTCAGCACGGTGAGGTTGAACGGGCGACCGGTCCTCTCCGCCTCGGCGTGCAGCTGGTCGACCTCGTCCTTGGCGTTGGCCATCAGGCGTTCATCGCTCAGTCCCCAGTCGCTGCGGAAAGCCGTCTTGGGCTCACCCGCGGCGCGCCAGTCGGAAAGGTCCTTCACCTCGGAGTAGCCATGGCTCCCCAGGAAGACGTCCTTCGCGGCGAACGAGGAGTTGGCGCCGCCCAGGAACACATTGGTGTAGCCCTGCTCGCCCAGAACGTCGCCCAGGCAGGTGGATCCTTCGAGATAGGTTTCAACGTTGCCACCAAGGGCGTTGTAGGCGCCTCCGCCCGCGGTTGAGCCAATGCCTTTCAGCGGGATGCCGCATTGAGTCGAGACGAGCCCGGACATGGTCCAGCCGCCGCCCTCGTACTGCTTGAGGTTGTCCACACTCTGCCAGCCGCCGGAGGCCTTGGTCACCGCTTTCAGGGGAGCGAAAGCGTCCTTCTCGAACAACTGGTCGTCGGCGAGGGTTGCTTCTCCGGACTCAAGGTAGATCAGCACCAGGTTGCGCTGGTTGGTGTGGTTGGTGACGGTCGGCTCCACATAGAAGTCGCCGACGTCGTACTCGGAGTTGGCTGCCTCCAGGTAATCCCCTACATTCACCGTGGTGGCAAAGGCGGTGGTCCCGCCGACAACCACCGCCGCCACCAGGCCGGTGGAGACGGAGCGCATGACCCATGGCGCGTGACGGGGGCGGCGGCCGCCCTCCCGACGGCGCCTGCGGCGCCGGGAGTGACGCCACAGGGCAATCCCTCCCGTCACCAGCAGGGGCACCACGCCGATTCCCAGGATGCTGATCCAGACGATCGGTCCGCCCCCGCCGTCCGTTTCCACCGAGACAACGTTCAGGACCATCTGGTTGACGGAGATCTCGCCCCAATAGGAGCGAATGATGACGGCGGCCATGAGCAGGGCAATCCCCACGCCTATGAGAACGTGCACCATGACCAATCCCACGACGACGCCGGTCCGTCGGGTCACGCGAAGAATACGGCCGAACATGGCACCCCTTGCCTTCCAGATGCCTGCATGTTCAGTGAACACCCGTGACATCCAGCCCGTCCTTGGGCACACAGCAGCGTAGTCCCGTTTCGCGTCTCGTTCAACAGCCGTTCATCGGGTCGTCGCCAATCGTTCATCGCAGCAGACCCCGAGGGGCAGTCTGCACGCATCGGCGCCTGAAACGCGAAAGGGGCACACCGGCTGGGTGATAATTGAGGAGTGACTGAAACCATTGCGCCCTCTGCCTCCCTTCACAACCCCCACGTTCGCGGCTTCGCGTCGGATAACTATTCGGGTGTTCACCCCGAAATCCTCGCCGCCCTGGCCGCGGCGAACGGCGGCCACCAAACCGCGTACGGCGACGACGTCTACACCCACCGCCTGCAGGAACTCATGCAGGAACACTTCGGTGCGGGTGCAGAAGTGTTTCCTGTCTTCAACGGAACCGGCGCCAACGTCCTGAGCCTGCAGTCCCTCCTGCCCCGGTGGGGTGCCGTCATCTGCGCCCAGACCGCCCACATCAACAAGGACGAGAACGGGGCACCCGAACGTATTGGTGGGATCAAACTCCTCGCCGTCCCCACACCCGACGGCAAACTCACGCCGGAGCTGATCGACCTTGAAGCCTGGGGCTGGGGCGACGAGCACCGGGCACAGCCGCTGGCGGTGTCCATCACGCAGACCACCGAATTGGGCACCCTCTACACGGTTGACGAGATCAGGGCGATCGCCGATCACGTCCATGCCCGGGGCATGCACCTGCACATGGATGGGGCACGGATTGCCAATGCCGCAGCGGCCCTGAACCTGCCGTTGCGGGCCTTCACCCGGGACGCCGGCGTCGACATCCTCTCCTTCGGCGGCACCAAGAACGGACTCCTGTTCGGGGAATGCATAGTGGTCCTGAACCCCGAAGCGTCGACCGGGCTGACCTATCTCCGCAAAATGAATATGCAGCTGGCCTCCAAGATGCGTTTCATCTCCGCTCAGCTGATCGCGCTCCTGGAGGACGGGTTGTGGCTGCGCTCGGCCGTCCACTCCAACGCGATGGCGGCCCGTCTCACGGCGCTGGTCAGCGAGATCCCTGGGGTGCAACTCACTCAGCAGACCGCTGCCAACGCGGTCTTCGCTGTACTCCCCCGCGACGCGGCAAACCGGGTCCGCGAGGAGTTCAAGTTTTACGATTGGGACATCACCACCGGCGAGGTGCGCTGGATGTGCTCCTTCGACACCACCAGCGAGGACGTCGACGCCTTCGCTGCTGCCATCCGCCGGGAGACGGCGGCCAGCCAGGTCGAGCACTAGGGCTGACCGCCTCCCCACAATCCGCTACTCTCCATCGGCGAGCCTGCCCGTTGTGGGCGGTGGCGTGCCATAGCCTTCCTGAGTGAGCGCAATTGGCGATCTGACCCCGATGCCCCGTGACTTCCTGTCAGCCCTGACGGAACTCCGGCAGGCGAACTGCCGCAGCGAGATCCGGCTTGACGAAATTCCGGCCCCCTCGCGGCTGGCTCCCTTCGCTGTGGCCCTGGGAGCCGAGGTTTTGCAGGCCGGACCGCAGCGGCTTCCAGTGCACGGACCAGCGCGGGCGGCCTTCGCCGGCACCGAGCAGGAAGAGCTGGCCACCGGACGGTTCATCCTCCTCCACGACCCGAACGGTTCCGAGGTGTGGGACGGTACCTTCCGGATTGTCACCTATATCCGGGCCCAACTTGAGCCCGAAATGGGGAACGACTCGCTTCTGGGTTCGGTCGCGTGGACCTGGCTGGTGGAAGCCCTGCAGAACCACGGCGCCCAGTATGGTTCAGCTGGTGGGACTGCCACCCGGATCCTGTCGGAAAGCTACGGCACCCTGACCGACCGGCCGGACAGCATCGACATCGAGTTGCGCGCATCCTGGACTCCCGACTCATCGATGGTGGGGAATCACCTTGAGGCCTGGGCGGACATGGTCTGCACGTTCGCGGGCCTGCCCCCACTCCCGGACGGCGTGGTGTCGCTCCCGAACCGGCGCAGGAACTAGCGGCAGCACACCGATGATCCACGCGAAGCTCGGCGACTGCTGGCGCTGTTGCCCGGCCCGCGCGGCTAGACTGGACCCATCATGACCTCGCAGACTTCCCAGTTTCCTGACGACCCCGCTCCAGGTGATGACGCACCCCTGCAGGACGTCGTAGAGCCGCTCCCCCTCCTCAATGAGCCCAAGGACGGCGTGCCGCTGGTCATCGACACCCAGGCCGGCCTGGAACGCGCCGCGCGGGCCCTCGCCCAGGGCACCGGCCCGGCTGGTGTCGACGCTGAGCGGGCGTCAGGGTTCCGCTACGGACAACGGGCGTTCCTGGTGCAAATCCGTCGCGAAGGGTCGGGCACCTGGCTGATTGATCCCGAGCCCTTTGCCAACCTCCGGATCATCGACGAAGCGCTGGAGGGGGTTGAATGGATCCTCCATGCGGCCTCCCAGGACCTCCCCTGCCTCTCGGAACTGGGCATGTGGCCCGACCGGTTGTTCGACACTGAACTTGCCGCCCGCATCGCCGGGATGCCCCGGGTGGGGCTGGCAGCGGTAATCGAAAGCCTGCTGGGGTACACCCTGGCCAAGGAGCACTCGGCAGCAGACTGGTCCCGACGCCCCCTCCCCGAGCCCTGGCTGCGCTACGCAGCGCTCGACGTCGAAGTACTCACCGAACTGCGCAGCGAACTCATCGACCTCCTGGCCCGCGACGGCAAACTGGACTTCGCCGAGCAGGAGTTTGAACACCTCCGCAAGACGCCCCCCGCCGAGCCGCGCGTTGATCCGTGGCGCAGGAACTCTGGGCTGCACCAGATCCGTGACCGTCGCCAGCTGGCAGCAGTCCGTCAGCTGTGGCTGGAACGGGAGGATCTGGCCAGGAACCGGGACATTGCTCCCGGCAGGCTGATCCCCGATTCGGCGATCCTCGCGGCGGCCAAGGCCATGCCCGCCACCGTCCCCCAGCTTCTGGGCACCAGCGGTTTCCATGGCCGCGCGGCGGCGCGTGAAGCCCCCCGCTGGCTCCGCTGCATCAGCGACGCCCGCTCGCTGGCTGAACTGCCCGACCTGCAACTTCCCACCAATTCGCCGCCACCGCCGCGGGTGTGGGCCGATAAGGATCCCGACGCCGCAGCACGGCTGGCAACCGCCCGCCCCCGGCTGGCGGCCATCGCGGAAACCCTGAATCTCCCCATCGAGAACCTGCTCACGCCGGACTATCTGCGTCGGGTGGCGTGGCGGCCGCCGGCCGAGATCACCCTTGAGTCGGTCAGCGCCGCGCTTGCGGAACTGGGCGCCCGCCCGTGGCAGGTCGAGAAGACAGCGGCGGTGTTGACGGTGGCGTTCCTCGACCCCGATCCCCTGCCCGAGAAGGTCGCCCGGACCGCCGACTCCTCCCGGTAAGACCGCCTCACCGGATGGTCAACACCTCCTCCCCTCCTTGCGGCCTAAGTTACTCGCAAGTAACATAGGGTCGAATCACAATCTCAGATCGACTAGGGACTCAACGAGGAGCAACAGGTGAGCACCACTTCAGTGCCAGCACAGACCGGTGCAGGCCGCCGGATCAGGGATGTCGTCTTTGTTGACGGGGTCAGGACCCCGTTCGGCAAGGCCGGCGATAAGGGCATCTACGCGGGCGTCCGCGCCGATGACCTCGTGGTGAAATGCATCCGCGACCTGATGCGCCGCAACCCCACCCTCCCCCCGGAACGGATTGACGACGTCGCCATCGCCGCCACCACGCAGACCGGGGACCAGGGGCTGACCATCGGGCGGACCGCCGCGCTCCTCGCCGGACTGCCCCGGTCAGTTCCCGGCTTCGCTATCGACCGGATGTGTGCCGGTGCGATGACCGCGGTGACGACGACGGCGTCGGGCATTGCCTTTGGCGCCTACGACGTGGTGATCGCTGGCGGCGTTGAACACATGGGCAACCACCCGATGGGGGCCGACACCGACCCGAACCCCCGGTTCATGTCCGAGCGGCTGGTTGATCCTGCCGCACTGAACATGGGCAACACGGCTGAAAACCTGCACGACCGCTTCCCCGCTATCACCAAGGACCGCACCGACGCCTACGCCGTGGCCAGCCAGACCAAGCTCGCAGCCGCGTACGCCGGCGGTCAGATCCAGCCCGATCTGGTTCCTGTTGCCTCCCGGAAGGATGGCACGGGCTGGACGCTCAACACGGTCGACGAACCACCACGGCCCGGCACCACCGCCGGGGACCTCGCCCAGCTACGCACCCCGTTCCGCTCGCATGGGCGGGTCACCGCGGGCAATGCCGCTGGGCTGAACGACGGCGCCACCGCCGCCCTGCTCGCCTCGTCGGACACAGCGGCTGAACTGGGACTGACCGCCAAGATGCGCCTTGTCGCCTACGCTTTCGCCGGCGTCGAACCCGAGGTGATGGGAATTGGGCCTGTTCCCGCCACGGAGAAGGCACTGCGGCAGGCCGGGCTCACCATCGAGGACATCGGCCTGTTTGAGATCAACGAGGCCTTCGCGGTCCAGGTACTGTCCTTCCTGGATCACTTCGGCATCGCCGACGACGATCCCCGCGTCAACCGCTACGGCGGCGCTATCGCCGTGGGGCATCCTCTCGCCTCCTCGGGAGTGCGGCTCATGCTGCAGCTCGCCCGTCAGTTCGAGGAAGACCCGTCGGTACGGTATGGCATGACCACCATGTGCATCGGCCTGGGGATGGGCGCCACCGTCATCTGGGAAAACCCCCACCACCCCGACTACACGTCAACCGCAGCGGAGGACGCAGCATGAGTTTTGACCGTTTTGAGGAACTCGCAGCCCTGGTCCCGGATGAGGTCATCACTCATTCCTACGTCCAGGACATTGCCTTGCCGAACGACGCGGGGACCCTCGCGCTGATCACTCTGGACAACGGACTGGACCACACCAAGCCCACCACGCTCGGCCCGAACACGCTGATCGAACTGGGCCGGGTTCTGGAGGGGCTGAAGGTCCGCGCAGCAAATGGCGACCTGGCCGCCGTCGGTATCACCGGGAAGCCTTATTTCCTGGTGGCTGGGGCTGACCTGTCGACGGTCAAGTCCCTCAAAGCCGCCCAGTACGGCCGGCTGATGGCCGAACTGGGTCACGAGGCCTACAACCTGCTCGGCAACCTGGGCGTCCCCAGCTTCGCGTTCATCAACGGGGTGGCGCTCGGCGGCGGCCTGGAGGTCGCATTGGCGGCCGATTACCGCACGATTTCGACCGGAGCCAACGGCATCGGCCTGCCCGAGGCCTTCATCGGCCTCGTCCCAGGATGGGGCGGGGTCTACCGCCTGCCCCGCCTGATCGGCCCGGCCGCCGCCATGAAGGTCATGATCGAGAACCCGCTCAGCAACAACCGGATGCTCGACGGGCGCGCCGCCTTCGGTCTGGGTATCGCCGATGTGCTGCTTGAGCCAGCCGACTTCCTCGAGCAGTCCCTTGCCTGGGCGGCCGGGGTACTCAAGGACCCGTCCGCCATCGAGGCCCGGCGTGCCGACCACGCCACCTACACCGACGCCGACTGGGACGCGGCCGCCGCCGCGGGGCGTACGTTCGTGACCGCTAAAACCTCCAATGCCGCCCCCGCACCGGGTAAGGTGCTCGACCTGTTCGAGGCCGGGAAGACCCTCACCCGTGAGGAGTCAGCCGCCGCCGAGTGCGAGGCGTTGACCTTCCTCATGCAGACCCCCGAGTTCCACTCGACCGTCTACGCCTTCCTGGATCTGGTGCAGAAGCGGGCCAAGCGGCCGGCGGGCGCCCCTGATCGCAAACTGGCGCGCAAGGTGACCAAGGTCGGCGTGGTGGGCGCCGGTCTGATGGCCGGGCAACTGGCGCTGCTGTTCGCCCGCCAGCTGAAGGTCCCGGTGGTCCTCACCGACATTGACCAGCAACGCGTCGACAAGGGTGTCGCCTACGTTCACGGTGAGGTGGACAAGCTCCTGTCGAAGAAGCGGCTCTCCCCCGATGCAGCGAACCGGACCAGGGCGCTTGTCACCGGTTCGGTCTCCAAGGAGGCATTCGCTGACGCCGACTTCGTCATCGAGGCTGTCTTTGAGGAGATGGGCGTCAAGAAGACTGTCTTCGCTGAGGTGGAAGCCGTGGTGTCCTCCGAGTGCATCCTCGCCACCAATACCTCCTCGCTGTCCGTCACGGAGATGGCCGCGGATCTGGCCCACCCCGAGCGGGTGGTGGGGTTCCACTTCTTCAACCCGGTGGCTGCCATGCCGCTGCTGGAGATCGTCAGGGCCCCGCATACCGACGACGCTGTCCTGGCGACCGCCTTCGCGTTGGCCAAGGAACTGAAGAAATCGGCGGTGCTGGTGCAGGACGCCACGGCGTTTGTCGTCAACCGGATCCTTGGCCGGATGTTCGGCGAGATCACTGCCGTCTTCGACGAGGGCACCGACGCGGAGACGGCTGACAACGCTCTGCGCCCGATGGGATTGCCGATGACCCCGTTCCGGCTGCTGGCCCTGGTGGGCCTGCCGGTTGGCCAGCATGTGCAGGAGTCACTGCACACGGCCTTCGGCGACCGCTTCCACGTCTCCGCGAACCAGCAGAAACTGATCGACGCGGGAATCAAGGGTTTGTGGGTGAAGGGCGACGACGGAGCCGAGACGGTACCTGAAGCAACCCTTGCGTTGATGTCCCGGGGGGATTCGCCGTCGGACAGCGCCGAGGTGCTGCGCCGGACCCAGGATGCTCTCGCCGATGAGATTGGCCGGATGCTGGCCGAGGGTGTGGTTGCTGCGCCCGAGGATATTGACCTGTGTGTCATCCTTGGCGCTGGCTGGCCGTTCCATCTGGGCGGTATCACCCCGTATCTGGACCGGGTCGGCGCCTCCGAGCGGGTGAATGGGAAGACCTTCCACTAGACGGCTGGGCAGAGCACCCGTTAGCCGAAGCGAACCGGCATCCGCACCTCTTGAGCAGGTGCGGACGCCGGTTCTCTTCGTTTTGGGGCTTGCCAGGCTTCCCTACTCGTATCGCAGTGATTCCACCGGGTCGGCTTTCGCTGCGCGTGCGAATCACCCGCTTTGTGCTCCCCCCGGAGCCCACTACCACTGGAGATGCACACGGCGAAGACCCACGTCAACCGTGTGATGACCACGCTCCGTGCTCACGATCGCGCCCAGCTGGTCATCACCGCCTATGAAAGCGGCCTGCTAGCTGCCGGCGAGTTCTGACCCTTCGCCGCCAGCTAAGTTGTGCACAACTTAGTTTGATGATTGGATGAGTGTATGGACGGTGACCTTCGGCTCGAGAATCAGCTATGTTTCGCGCTCTACGATGCGTCCCGGACCATGGCCGGTGCCTATCAGTCTGCGCTCACGCCGCTCGGGCTCACCTATCCGCAGTTCCTGGTTCTTCTTGTCCTCTGGGAAGAGGATGGCATCTCCGTTTCGCAGGTGGGGTCGCGGCTGCATCTGGACAGCGGCACGCTATCACCGCTACTCAAGCGGTTGGAGACGCTTGGGTTGGTTGAACGCCGCAGGGAGAGCCACGACGGACGCCAGGTCACTATTCGCCTGACCGAACGTGGCGCTGGCGTTGAGTCGCAAGTAGCTGCCATCCAAAAACAGCTCCGGGAACGGCTCGTCATGACCGACGAGGAACTGGCGGCGCTGCAGCTGCTGGCCACCCGATTCTGCAGCGTTTCGCGAACCCCGTCCGCCGTCCTACCAGCCTGACCCTTCACCCCTTGATCAGCCAACCATGAGGAGAATCATGAACGCCATCTATACCGCCGAGGCCATCGCCACCGGAGCCGGCCGCAATGGCCGCACCCGCACCCGCACCGACGACGGGCAGGTCGACTTTGCCCTCGCTGCGCCGAAGGCTCTCGGCGGTTCGGGTGCCGGGACAAATCCTGAGCACCTCTTTGCCGCAGGGTACGCGGCCTGTTTCCATTCGGCGCTGCAGCTGGTGGCACGGGAGGCCAAGGCCGATCTTGGTGATTCAAGTGTTGGGGCGAAGGTGGGGCTGGCGCGCAACGATGCGGGCGGCTTTTCCCTGCTCGTCAGCCTTGAGGTGGTTGTCCCGGGCCTGTCGCAGGAAGACGCCCAGGCGTTGGCGGACAAAGCGCACCAGGTGTGCCCCTACAGCAACGCCGTCCAGGGCAACATCGACGTCAAGGTGCTGGTCTCGGACGACTGAGCCTCAGACGGCAGAGCGTGAAGAATTGAGCGCCGTCAGCGTGCCGGGGTACTGATAGGGTGCTGGCGGCGTGCGATCGGCACCGCGATCAGGCCGGCAATGAGAAGTACCGGAGCCCCTATGGCGCTGACAAGAAGAAGTGTATCGATCGCCGGAGACTGCTCACCGTCGTTCGCCAGCGCGATGCCGCGACCAAACGATGCCATGAAGATGACAGCTAGTAGAACTGCCAGACCCAGGGAGCCGGCGCTAATCCACGCTGCCCGCGGTGCGTTGCTCCCGCGGCTCCACGCGTGGCCAACCAGGACAACCGTTGCGGCATACGCGAGCACCGCCAACACCAGAAGACCAGTGATTACCGGCTGAGGAGCGATCATCGCTCCGGCGGCGATAGCAGCGGTGCCGAGGCCCACGGTGAGCCCGGCGCAGATCCAGGCCCGGGAATAGGCGGGATGCTTCGTCCTCAGCCGGAACGCCACGGTCAAGGACAGTGCGATCAGCGTGGGGAAGGCCAGGGCCGGGACGACGGCGAGGGCCAGCAACCCCAGCCCAACGAAGACAACCGCAACGGCACGGCCTTTCACTACCGACATCCCATCCCCCTCAGGCAGTCACCCGATCTCACGATCGGGTGGATCTGATTGACTGTACCCCGCGAGGAGCTCTATCCCTGAAGTGTGCGGTGTGGGATTATCGGCAGATGGACCAGTATCTGTGGGTATTGAAGAAGGGCCAGCTCGATCTCATTCGGGCGTTGGATCCGGAGCGCCTGGCACAGTTGGATGAGGATGGGCTGTTGGCGTTGCACAAGCGGATCAGGCGCGCCCGCAACAAGTACCAAACCAACTACCGTCGTAAAGCCGCTGGCGAAGTGTCGAAAGCCCGTGGACGGGGTACGGCCTCCAAAAGTTCCGACAAAGCGCGAGCCCGAGCCTATGTGTTTGAGGAGGCGTTGTCGATAGTCAGCGCGGAACTAGCCCGCGTGGCGCACGGCACTGCCGAAGACCTGAAACTTGAGCGTCTCGAACGCTCGCGGAAGGGGAAGTCGGCAGGACCAGCTACCTCAGGGTCAGATATCACGGCCAGCCAGGCTTCCGGCCGGGCCCGGATCCATCGAAAAACCACCGGCGGAGTCAAGCGCGATGCGTCGAGCCGATCCCAGGGTGCGAAGCGTCAGGCGAAACGGGACAAACGCTAGGGCGCTTGGTCTGCGGTAACCGGGTACGAGACGGCACCATTCCACCACGACTTGACGCGCTGGATCCGGCCGTCGTCGTTCACGCGGCCAAACCAGTGACTGTTTTCGACTCTGCCGTCGACGATGAGGTCGATCCGCTCCGCACTGAGCGTTCTCCCCTGCACGTCGAGCGGGCCCGATCCAGCGCGGAAGAGCCGCGCCACCGTTGGCGACGCGGTCGGATCGCTGTCCTGCAACCGAAGGTAAACGATCTCGGGAAGGCCCTCGGCGATGATGGCGTCCACCAGGAGCTGCTCGGCGTAAGACGGCACTGCGGGGCCGACACCAGACCCGGGGGCGAAATGAGCAGGTCGTATGTATTCCATGGGAGCCTCCATGGACTTCTCCCGGTAGGTATAGGTACGCCAGCCGAAGACCTCGGTAGCCGCCCCCTCTCCGATCCCTTCCACCACACTGGTCGAGGAGAACCGCTCACCGTTGCGGGGCCTCAGGTCCACCTGGGTCCTGAAGGTGCCGCCGTCAAGGCTCCGGACTATCCATCCGACGGCTTCGCCGTTCAGATGGAACCGTTCGGCTGACTCCATCCGGGACTCTAGCCAGCAGTCCTGGGGAAGATACGGTCGAGTTCCTGCAGCTCGGTTTCGGAGGGCACCCAGCACACCGCCTCGGCGTTCTGCTGGATCTGTTCAGGTTTGGTGGCGCCCGCGATGACGGACGCCACTGATGGCTGAGCCGCCAACCAGGAGAACGCCACCTGCAGTTCGGTCAGGTCACGGGCCCGGGCAAATGCACCGAAGTCAGCCAGCTGGTTCCAGTTAGCTCCCTCGAGCAGGTTGATGCGGGAGTGGGTGAGCCTGCTCCCGGCAGGAACTTTCGAGGCGCTGTATTTGCCGGTCAGGAGCCCGTTGGCCAGCGGGAAGAAGGGCAACACGCCAATCCCGTACGCCTCGGCGGCGGGAACCACTTCGGCCTCGATCTTGCGCTCCAGCAGATTCCAGTGGTTCTGCGCGGAGATGAACGGTGTGTATCCACCGAGCTGGGCGACAAACTCTGCTTCAGCGATCTGCCAGCCGGCACGGTTCGAATGCCCGATGTACCTGATCTTGCCGCTCTGGACCAGCGCATCAAGCGCTGACAGCGTCTCATCGATCGGCGTCAGCGGGTCGGGCGCGTGAAACTGGTACAGGTCAATCCAGTCGGTGCCGAGACGCCTCAGCGAGGCTTCGACTGCCTTCATGATGTAGCGGCGCGACCCGCGGGCACCCCAGTCGGGGCCGTTGGCGCCCTTGAGGTCCAACCCGAACTTGGTGGCGATCAGGACGTCGTCACGGTTCTTGACCAGGGCCTTGCCGAGCATTTCCTCGCTCAGGCCCGGAGTCTTGCCGTAGGAGTCCGCCACGTCGAAGAAATTGATCCCGGCATCGACAGCAGAGTTGATCACTGCGTTGGTGCCCCGCTGGGTTTCCGTTGGCGTTCCGGTGCGGCCCAGGTTGTTACACCCGAGCCCCACCACCGAAACGTTCAGTCCGGAGTTGCCAAGTCTGCGATATTCAGTCATGGCACTACGCTACAACACCTGTTACCCGAGGCACCTTTCGGGCCCGGGCGGCGAAGGTGAGCTGAGGGATCAGGAGAACCAGATACCGATTTCGCGCTGGGCCGACTCGGTCGAGTCCGACCCGTGGACGAGGTTCTGCTGAACCTTCAGGCCCCAGTCCCGGCCAAGATCCCCGCGGATGGTGCCCGGTGCGGCGGCCGTCGGCTCGGTGGCGCCGGCGAGGGAGCGGAAGCCCTCAATCACCCGTTCGCCTTCGAAGATGGCCGCAACGATAGGCCCGCTGAGCATGAACTCAACGAGTGGTTCGAAGAAGGGCTTGCCCACGTGCTCGGCGTAGTGCTCTTCAAGGAGATCGCGGGTAGCGGACACCAGCTTCAGGTCCGTGAGGGTGTATCCCTTGGCTTCCACCCGGGACAGGATGGTCCCGGTCAGTGCGCGGGACACGCCGTCGGGCTTGATCAGTACAAGAGTGCGTTCAGCGCTCACAGAAGTCCTCCAAAGTGTTGGGTATGGCCACTGGAACTCTACTAAAGATTAGCCCCGGGCTCCGACCCGCCCTCGGGGTTGGCCCGTTCCCATTCGGCTTGCTGGCGGTCCCGCTCAACGTTCTCGGCATCGAGTCGCCTGCCGGTCCGGATCCCATACAGCCAGGTGAGGGCGAACAGCACACCGATCAGGAACATGGTGGGCTCGATAAACCCGGTGGCAATGATCAGCAGCTGAAGTGCCCAGCCGATCGCAATACCGTAGGGCTTGGTAAGAAACGCGCAGGACGCCACCAGCGCGAACGCAAGGACCACGCCGACCGACAGGATCAGTGCGGGCGGAATAGTGTCGCGGAGGAGACCAAAGGCGGCGAGGGTAGCAAACAACACCACCAGAGCCTCCAGGGTGAGAACCACCGAGGCAAAGGTCACCTTGATCGAACGCCGCTTCTTCGGCGTTCCGGGCCGCCACTCCCGCTGTGCCTTGGTCATGCGGCGCTTTCGATTGTGCTCCATAGTCAACCCGCCTTACTTGCCCAGCAGGGTGCGGGCCTCCCCCACCACCGTGATGGAACCGGTGATGAGGATGCCTCCTGCAAGGTCGTTGTTTTCCTCGGCCTTCATGACCGCCCATTCGAGGGCGTCGTCGAGGCGTTCGGCGATGTGGACATGTTCTTCGGCGAATCCTGCCGCCAGGGCATCCTGGAGGAGGTCAGCGGCGGGGATTGCGCGGGGCGAGTTCGACTGGGTCAGGCAGATGTCCTCGAGAATTCCGCCCAACTCCTCGTGCAGCTCCGCCAGGATGGCTCCCGCGTCCTTGTCCTGCAGCACACCCACAACCAGGATAAGCCGGCTGAAATCGAAGGCCTCCTTGACGGCCGCCGCGGCCGCCTTGGCACCGGCCGCGTTGTGGGCAGCGTCAACGATGATGCTGGGGGCGGTGCGGACCACCTCGACCCGCCCCGGCGAGGTGACGGTCCGCAGCCCTTCGCGGACTACCGCCGCGTCGAGTTCCCGGCTACCACCACCGATGAACGCCTCCACGGCTGCGACGGCGACGGCGGCGTTCTGCGCCTGATGCGCGCCGTGCAGGGGCAGCAGGAGCTCTTCGTACCGGCCCGCGATGCCGTTGATGGACAGGACCTGCCCCCCAACCCCCACGGTCCGGGTTTCGACGCCGAACTCCACTCCTTCGAAACGGAACTCGACACCGACTTCCCGCGCCTTCTCGAGGAGCACTTGGGCGGCCTCCTGGTGTTGGGCAGCGCTGATCAGGAAACCGCCGGGTTTGATGATGCCCGACTTTTCCAGAGCAATGTCGTATTCGGTGTCGCCGAGGAGCTCAGTGTGGTCCAGTGAGATCGGCGTGACCACCGACACCTGGCCGTCGCCCACGTTCGTGGCGTCGGTGATGCCGCCAAGGCCCACCTCAATGATGGCGACGTCGACGGGTTCGTCGGCGAAGACAGCGAACGCGAGGATGGTGACACTCTCGAAGTAGGTCAGCCGGGGGTCCCCTTCCGCCTCCAGCTCGGCGTCAATGATTTCCAGGAACGGCCTGATCTCGTCCCAGATCCTGACGAAGGTTTCGTCGGAGACCGGTTCGCCGTCGATGCTGATGCGCTCGGTGACCCGGCTCAGGTGCGGGCTCGTGTAGCGGCCCGTCCGGAGCTCGTGCGCCCGCAGAATGCTTTCGACCATCCGTGCGGTGGACGTCTTCCCGTTGGTACCGGTGAGGTGGATGATCGGGTAGGCCTTGTTCGGTTCACCCAGGATTTCCATGGCCCGGAACATCGGTGCCATCCGTGGCTCCATCTTGTTCTCCGGTGCACGGCTCAACAATTCCGCGTAGACGCTCTCAACCGAGAACTGATCGAAAGCTGCTGGCTCTGAGCCCATCGGCTCGGGGATCTGTTGGCTCATGAGTGCCTCTCTACTGTCACTGTGAACTCGCCGGCTGCTGGCTCGCCGTCTGCCGACGCCGAGGCGACGACCCGCAGTTCGTGGGTGAGCGTTTCCGCTTTGATGAGTGCTGCGTTCGACGTCAGGGCGTCGACCAGTTCGGGTGCAGCGCCCAGGGTGGTGATGATCCTGTCGCTGATGTGGAGGTCCGCGTCGCGCCGGGCCTGCTGGATGGCACGGATGGCATCCCGCGCCGAGCCTTCGGCCGCAAGTTCCTCGGTCACCACGGTGTCGAGGACCAGGAAACCGCCGCCCGGCAGGACCGTCACGGCCTTGCCGGCGTTGTCACCGTCGTCAGCAACAACGGTCTCGAGCGTGTATTCGTGGGGTTCGAGCGGCAGCCCTCCCGCGGTCACGGCACCGTCCGCGGAGACCGACCAATCGCCGGACTTGGCGGCCTTGATGGCTGCCTGCACGTTCTTGCCGAGGCGCGGTCCTGCCGCCCGGGCGTTCACCACAAGCTGCTGCACGATCCCGAACTCCTCGGGCGACGCATCCTTCGCATCGAGCAGCCGAACGGTCTTGATGTTCAGCTCATCAGCGATGATCCCCTGGTATTGGCCCAACAGGTCACCGGCCGACGGCGCTACGACCGTCAGGTTGGACAGCGGCAGCCGGACGCGGAGATTCGCTGCCTTGCGCAGGCTGGACCCGGTGGAACAGATCTGGCGGGTGCGCTCCATGTGTTCGACAAGCTCCGCAGCGTCAGGGAAAGCTGTTGCCTCGGGCCAGTCCGTCAGGTGCACCGAGCGACCGCCGGTGAGTCCACGCCAGATCTCCTCGGTGACCAGCGGAAGCAGCGGGGCAGCGGCACGGCACACGGCTTCGAGGCAGGTGTAGAGCACGTCGAAGGCATCGGTGTCCTCATCGAAGAACCGCTGCCGGCTGCGCCGCACGTACCAGTTGGTCAGGGTGTCCAGGTAGCGGCGCAGCGCCTCGCAGGCGTCGCTGATGTTGAACCCATCCAGCGCTGCGGTGGTGTCCCGCACCAGGTTTCCGGTGTAGGCGAGGATGTAGCGGTCCAGTGGCTCGGCGAGGCGGTCGGCCTGTTCCGGGCTCACCGTTTTCGCCTCGTAGCCGGCGCCACCGGCAGCGGCGTTCGTGTACAGGCTGAAGAAGTGCCAGACGTTCCACAGCGGCAGGATGACCTGCCGCACCCCGTCGCGGATGCCCTGCTCGGTGACGATCAAGTTACCGCCGCGCAGCACGGGGGACGACATCAGGAACCAGCGCATGGCGTCGGCGCCGTCCCGGTCCAGGACCTCGGTGACGTCCGGGTAGTTGCCCAGGCTCTTGGACGCCTTCTGCCCATCGTTGCCAAGGACGATGCCGTGGCTGATCACGTTGCGGAACGCGGGCCGGTCGAACAGGGCGGTGGACAGCACATGCAGCATGTAGAACCAGCCGCGGGTCTGGCCGATGTATTCGACGATGAAGTCAGCGGGGTTGTGTGACTCGAACCATTCCTGGTTCTCCATCGGGTAATGCACCTGGGCGAAGGGCATCGACCCGGAGTCGAACCAGACGTCCAGCACATCCTCGACGCGGCGCATGGTGGACTGACCGTCCTCGGGCGACCGCGGGTCGTCGGGGTTGGGTCGGGTCAACTCATCGATGAACGGGCGGTGCAGGTCAGGCTCCCCTGCCTTGTTCAACGGCAGCCGGCCGAAGTCCGCCTGGATCTCGGCGAGCGATCCGTAGACGTCGGTGCGCGGATAAATGGGGTCGTCGGACTGCCAGACCGGGATGGGGCTGCCCCAGTACCGGTTGCGGCTGATCGACCAGTCCCTGGCGTTGGCCAGCCACTTACCGAATTGTCCGTCCTTCACGTTCTCCGGGATCCAGTTGATGCCCTGGTTCAGGTCCACCATGCGGGCCTTGATCTTGGTGACCTCAACAAACCAGGACGACACGGCACGGTAGATCAGCGGGTTGCGGCACCGCCAGCAGTGGGGGTAGCTGTGCACGTAGCTGGCCTGGCGGACCAGCCGGCCGCCGTCCTTCAGCACCCGGGTGATGGTCTTGTTGGCGTCGAAGACCTGCAGTCCCACGATGTCAGCGAGTGGCCCGTGCCCGTACATCGGGAGGAAGCGGGCTCCTTCGTCCACGGAGAGGATGACCTGGATGCCAGCCTCCTCACAGATTTTCTGGTCCTCTTCGCCGTAGGCAGGCGACTGGTGCACAATGCCTGTTCCGTCGGTGGTCGTCACGTAGTCGGCCACGAGGAAGCGGAACGCGTTGCGGTAGCCGCCCTGCTCCGGGTCGGTGAGGTAGTCCCACAGTGGTTCGTAGCCCAGGTCGGCCAGGTCGGCGCCCTGCAGGGTCCGTTCGACGGCCGCAGTGGCCTCTTTCGCGGAAGCGTAGCCCAGGTCCTTCGCATAGTTGCCCAAGAGGTCGGCGGCGATCAGGAAGCGCCGCTCGTCGTCGGCCAGCGCCGGTCCGGCGGGAACCACTGCATAGGCGATGTCCGGCCCGACGGCGAGGGCCGCGTTGGTGGGCAGGGTCCAGGGTGTGGTGGTCCACGCAAGTGCGTGGACTCCGGCGAGCTCCTGGGACAACGCCGAGCTGCCACCCAGGAGAGGGAACGTGACGGTGACCGTCTGGTCCTGGCGGTCCTGGTAGACGTCGTCGTCCATCCGCAACTCATGGTTGGACAGCGGCGTCTCGTCCTTCCAGCAATACGGCAGCACGCGGTAGCCGTTGTAGGTGAGGCCCTTGTCGTACAGGTTCTTGAAGGCCCAGATGACCGACTCCATGTAGTCGATGTTGAGGGTCTTGTAGTCGTTGTCGAAGTCCACCCAGCGGGCCTGGCGGGTGACATAGTCCTGCCATTCGCCGGCGTACTTCATCACTGAGGAACGGCAGGCATCGTTAAACTTGTCGATGCCCATGGCTTCGATCTGCGCCTTGTCGCTCATGCCCAGCTGCTTCATGGCTTCCAGCTCGGCGGGCAGGCCGTGGGTGTCCCAGCCGAAACGGCGTTCCACACGGTGGCCGCGCTGGGTCTGGTAACGGCCCACCAGATCCTTGGCGTAGCCGGTCAGGAGGTGACCGTAATGGGGCAGCCCGTTGGCGAACGGGGGGCCGTCGTAGAAGACGAACTCGTTGGAGCCATTCTCGCCGTCGGGCAGATCGGCGTGGCGCTGGTCGATCGACGCCTGGAAGGTACCGTCAGCGTCCCAGTACTTGAGGATGCGTTCCTCGATCTCAGGAAACCTCGGCGAAGCCGAGGACGAACCGAGGGAAGCCGAGGACGAACCCAGGGATGCCGAGGACGAACTCAGCGACGCTGAGGAGGAGACGGAAGCGCCAGCGGCGCTGTCAAGACTGGTGGCCTTGGGGTAGATCTGTGGCATGTTGTTCATCCTGTAGGCAAGGTGTGGTTCATTACCTGCGAGGACGTGTCCACACAGCAGGGTCAGCCTGCAACCCCGCGTTGAACCCGCGGTACCACCTCACTTGCCGCCAGCAAGAGGAAATCCTCCCACGGCTGCCACTTCGTGACCGCTGTGACGGGCTTACCCGTCCGGCTCTACTGCCCCGCTGTACGCCTGATGGGTGATCCGTCTGGCGCACGGCGAAGGTTCTTCCGGAAGCTCACCGGTGATGGCCGGGTCAAAGCTGTTGCTATCAGTCTAGCGGAAACTGACCGCCGCGCGCTGGTCTGTGGTGCACCCGGGACTACTGCTTCCGGATCACCTTGTGCGCTGCAGCCTGTGCCAGCGGGCGGACCACGATCTCGTCGAGGTTCACATGATGGGGCACCGTGACCGCGTAGGCGACGATGCCGGCGACGTCCTCGCTGGTGAGCGGCTTCTCGACGCCGTCGTACACCTTTGAGGCGGCATCGGCGCTACCCAGCCTGTTCAGCGAGAACTCCTCGGTGTGCACCATGCCGGGCAGCACCTCGACCACGCGGACGCCGTGCTCTGCTTCCTCCAGCCGGAGCGCCCGGGTCATGGCCCGCTGCGCAGCTTTCGCCGCATTGTACCCGGCGCCACCCTCGTACGACACCATGCCGGCGGTGGAGGTGAGGTTCAGGACAGTGCCGCCATCGGTCTGTTCCCTGAGCATGGGGAGGAACGCCCTGATCATCTTCATGGTGCCGACCACGTTCGCCTGATACATCCAGTCCCAATCGGCGGTCTTCGCGTCGACCATCCGCTCGGCGCCGCGTGCTCCCCCGGCAATGTTGATCAGCGAATCAACTCCCCCGGCGTCGGCGACGATGCCCAGCAGCCGGTCGACGTCGTCGTCCAGGGTAATATCCGTTGGCACAGCGATGGCCCCGGTTTCGGCGGCGAGCTCCTGAAGTCGGTCGGCGCGACGGGCGACGGCGAAAACCCGCCAGCCCTGGGCGGCGAGCAGGCGGACCGTGGCCTGCCCGATACCCGTGCTCGCTCCGGTGACAACTGCTGCTCGCTGGGATGGCGTGATCTGGGTGGAAGTCATGGATCCAACTTATCGTGAAACAATTGGCCCCATGGCTGAACACACTCCGGGCACAGACACGCCCGCAACAGTAAATGTCCCTGACAAACCGGTCCTCGAGGGTCTTGAGTCCCGGCTCGCCGCGCAGTGGCGGGCGGAAGGTACCTACACCTTTGACCCCGAAACCTCCCGGGCGGAGGTGTATTCGATTGACACTCCCCCGCCCACCGCGTCCGGTTCGCTGCACGTGGGCCACATGTTCTCCTACACCCAGACTGACGTCGTCGCCCGGTACCAGCGGATGCGCGGCAAGAACGTGTTCTACCCGATGGGCTGGGACGACAATGGCCTGCCGACCGAGCGCCGCGTCCAGAACTACTACGGGGTGCGCTGCGATCCGTCGGTCGCCTACAACGCCGGCTACACGCCTCCTGCCGAGCCACCCAAGAACCAGCGCGACTTCGACGCCGTGTCCCGCCGGAACTTCATCGAGCTCTGCGAGGAACTCGCGGTCCAGGATGAGCTGGTCTTCGAGAACCTGTTCAGCACCCTCGGCCTCTCCGTGGACTGGAACCTCACCTACCGCACCATCGACGACACCTCGCGGGCCGTCAGCCAGCGCGCGTTCCTGGACAACCTCGCCGCCGGCGACGCCTACCTCGCGGAGGCTCCCACCCTGTGGGACGTCACCTTCCGGACAGCAGTAGCGCAGGCGGAACTCGAGGATCGGGAGCAGGCCGGCGCCTACCACCGGATCGCATTCCACACCCCCGGCGGGGAAAAGATCTTCATCGAGTCAACCCGCCCCGAGCTGCTCCCCGCCTGCGTGGCGTTGGTGGCCAACCCCGACGACGAGCGGTACAGACACCTGTTCGGCACCACTGTCACGTCGCCGCTGTTCGACGTCGAGGTGGAGATCAAGGCCCATCCGCTGGCGAAACCCGACAAGGGCACCGGCATTGCGATGATCTGCACATTCGGTGACCTCACCGACGTGATCTGGTGGCGCGAGCTGCAGTTGCCCACCCGCGCCATCGTGGGCCGCGACGGCCGCATCCGGTCTGAGACTCCCGACTGGATCAGCACCGACAAGGCGCAGGAAAACTATTCGGCCATCGCCGGTAAGACAGTCTTCAGCGCCAAGGAGGGTGTTGTCACCCTCCTCCGCGCCAGCGGGGAACTGGAGGGCGAGCCGAAGAAGGTGGTCCACCCGGTCAACTTCTATGAAAAGGGCGACAAGCCCCTGGAAGTTGTCACGAGCCGCCAGTGGTACCTCCGCAACGGTGGACGCGACGAAGCCAAGCGGGAAAAGCTCATCCAGCGAGGCCGGGAAATCGACTTCCACCCGGCGTTCATGCGGTCACGGTACGAAAACTGGATCGAAGGACTCAACGGCGACTGGCTCGTGTCCCGCCAGCGTTTCTTCGGGGTGCCCATTCCGGTCTGGTACCGCCTGGACGCGGACGGCGAACCGGAGTACGAGACCCCGATCGTTCCCACCCACGATGCGCTTCCCGTGGACCCTGCAGCCGAGCCTGCGCCGGGGTTTGAGGAAAGCGCCCGTAACCAGCCGGGCGGTTTCGTGGGCGAGAACGATGTTCTTGACACCTGGGCCACCTCATCGCTGACGCCCCAGATTGTGGGCGGCTGGCCGAAGAACCCCGACCTGTTTGCGAAGGTGTTCCCGTTCGATCTGCGCCCGCAGGGCCACGACATCATCAGGACCTGGCTGTTCTCCAGTGCCGTCCGTGCCGATGCGCTGCAGGATTCCGCGCCATGGCGCCACGCTGCGCTGTCCGGCTGGATCCTCGACCCGGACCGCAAGAAGATGTCCAAGTCCAAGGGCAACGTGGTGGTCCCCACCGACGTGCTTGAGGAGTTCGGGGCCGACGCCGTCAGGTACTGGGCCGCGTCAGCGAAACTGGGCGCCGACACAGCGTACGAAATCGCGCAGATGAAGATCGGCCGCCGGTTGGCCATCAAACTGCTGAACGCGTCCAAGTTTGTGCTGAACCTCGGCGCCACCGAGCACACGGTCCTCACCGATGACACGTCGGTAGTCACTAACCAGCTGGACCTCTCCCTGCTGGCCCAGCTGGCCCAGGTCATCGACGCGTCGACTGCCGCGTTCGAGAAGTACGACTACGCCAAAGCGCTGCAGCTCAGCGAGTCGTTCTTCTGGTCCTTCACCGATGACTATGTGGAGCTGATCAAGGACCGCGCCTACGGTGCGGCGGGCGAGGCGGAGCAGGCGTCGGTGCTCGCCACCCTCGCCACGACCCTTGACGCGCTGCTGCGGATGTTTGCGCCGTTCCTGCCATTCGCCACCGAGGAAGTGTGGAGCTGGTGGCGCAGCGGATCGGTACACCGGACCGAGTGGCCGACGTCGGGCCACCTCGCCGGCACGATCCGCACCGCCGACACCGGCGTGCTGGGCACCGTCGCCCTCGCACTGGGCGGCATCCGCCGGTCGAAGTCCGAGGCGAAGGTGAAGCAACGCACCGAGGTGCTCAGCGCCGTCGTCAATGGTTCTGCGGCTCAGTTGCGCCAGCTCAACGCGGGGCTCAATGATCTGCTCGCGGCAGGCAATGTGCGCGAACTGCATCTGGCTGAGGCCGAGGGCGAACTGTCGGTCTTCGAGGTGGAGCTGGCTCCGGTCGAGGCCGTCTGACTCGGCCCGCTCCGGGTTAGACGCGAGAGGCCCCGCAGACCAGACGGTCTGCGGGGCCTCTCGTGCCTGCTGCCTACTTTTTAGTGAGAACTGGCTAGTCGAACCCTGGCTAGTCGAAGACTGGGGCCTCGGTGCGTGAACGCTTCAGCTCGAAGAATTCCGGGAACCCGGCGAGGGTGACGGCGCCGTCGAAGATCCGGCCGGCGTCCTCGCCGCGGGGAATGCGGGTCAATACCGGACCGAAGAATGCGGTGCCGTTGAAGGCGACGACGGGCGTGCCAACTTCGTCGCCCACCCGGTCGATTCCGTCCTGGTGCGAGGCGCGGAGCTGGGTGTCGTATTCGTCGCTCGTGGCGTAGTCAGCGAGGTCGGCGGGAAGTCCAACTTCCTCGAGGGACTCGCTGATGACGACGGCGAAGTCCTTGTTCTTTCCCTGGTGGATCCGGGTGCCCATGGCGTCGTAGAGCTTCTTGATGTTGTCGTTGCCGTGGAGTTCAGCTGCGGCGATGATGACGCGCACCGGTCCATAGGCCTGCTTCATGAACTCCTGGTATTCCTCAGGGAGGTCCCGGCCGGCGTTGAGGACGGCGAGGCTCATGACATGCCAGTCCACCGTGATGTTGCGGACCTTTTCCACCTCTTCAATCCAGCGGGAGGTAACCCACGCGAAGGGGCAGGCCGGGTCGAACCAGAAGTCGGCTTTTTGGACACTGTCAGTAGGAAGAATCGTTTCAGTCATGTCCCGTACAACCCGGACGTGCACCGGACTATTCCGGCCACAGGTTTAAGACGACGTCGGTCAGGCCGATTTGTTCCGGCGCTTTGCAACGACGTCGTGCGAGATGAGCGTTGGCTCAGCTTTCTTGCCGACCACATCTTCGGTGATGACCACCGTGGCAATGTCGTCCCGGCTTGGGAGGTCGAACATTACCGGCTGGAGCACTTCCTCCATGATGGCGCGTAGCCCTCGGGCACCGGTGCCGCGCTCCAGCGCCTGGTCGGCGATAGCTTCGAGAGCCTTCGGCTCAAAGGTCAGCTCAACACCGTCGAGCATGAACATCTTCTGGAACTGCTTGATCAGCGCGTTCTTGGGTTCGGTCAGGATCTGCATCAGCGACTTCTGGTCCAGGCTCGTCACCGTGGTGATGACCGGAAGCCGTCCGATGAACTCGGGGATCAGCCCGAACTTCAGGAGATCCTCCGGCATCACATCGCCGTAGCTGGCCTCTTCCATCTTCAGCGAGCTCAGTGGCGCACCGAAGCCGATGCCCTTGCGTCCCGCACGGGAACCGATGATCTCTTCGAGACCCGCGAACGCACCGGCAACGATGAACAGCACGTTGGTGGTGTCGATCTGGATGAATTCCTGATGGGGGTGCTTGCGACCACCCTGGGGCGGCACCGAGGCGACGGTGCCTTCAAGGATTTTCAGCAGGGCCTGCTGGACTCCCTCACCGGAAACGTCGCGGGTGATCGACGGGTTCTCGCTTTTCCGCGAGATTTTGTCGATCTCATCGATGTAGATGATGCCCTGCTCGGCCTTCTTGACGTCATAGTCAGCGGCCTGGATGAGCTTGAGGAGAATGTTCTCGACATCCTCGCCCACGTAGCCCGCCTCCGTGAGGGCAGTGGCATCGGCGACGGCGAAGGGGACGTTCAACCGGCGGGCCAGCGTCTGGGCAAGGTAGGTCTTCCCACAGCCGGTCGGGCCGATCAGGAGGATGTTCGACTTGGCGATCTCGACGTCTTCAGCAGGCACCGCATCCGACAGGTTCCCTGTATTGCGCGGGGTGTGGCCCGACTGGATCCGCTTGTAATGGTTGTAGACGGCGACGGCGAGGGAACGCTTCGCTGGTTCCTGACCGATGACGTATTCCTGGAGGAAATCGAAGATCTCGCGGGGCTTCGGGAGCTCGAAGGTGCCCAGGTCGGCTACCTCGGACAGCTCCTCCTCGATGATTTCGTTGCAGAGGTCAATGCATTCATCGCAGATATAGACGCCGGGTCCGGCGATCAGTTTGCGGACCTGCTTCTGGCTTTTCCCACAGAAAGAGCACTTGAGCAGATCTGTGCTCTCACCAATGCGAGCCATGTGTCAGTCCCCTTACGTGGATCTGTTGAAATCGTCAGCCGGTGTCCAAGCTGCTGGCTCCGGGCTACCTTCCACTCTAGGACAATTGAGGCTGCTAATCAGCATCAAAAGGCCCGTGGTGCGTTTGTTTCGCACCACGGGCCCCGGTCTTGCCAGAAGCTGGTTATGGCTTGTTGATCTTCGGCGGGGTCATCTTGCGTGAAGTGAGGACCTCGTCGACCAGCCCGTACGCCTTGGCGTCCGCAGCCGTGAGGATCTTGTCACGCTCGATGTCGATGTTGACCTGCTCCGAGCTCTTGCCGCTGTGCAGTGCCAGCGTGTCCTCAAGCCAAGTGCGCATCCGCATGACTTCGTTGGCCTGGATCTCCAGGTCTGACGCCTGGCCACCCTGGCCGCCGCCGAGTGCTGGCTGGTGGATCAGGACGCGGGCGTTCGGGAGGGCGAGCCGCTTGCCGGGCGCCCCGGCTGCCAGCAGGACGGCTGCCGCGCTGGCGGCCTGTCCCAGGCAGACGGTCTGGATTTCGGGCCGGATGAACTGCATCGTGTCGTAGATGGCCGTCATGGCCGTGAACGATCCGCCCGGGGAGTTGATGTAGAGCGTGATGTCGCGCTCAGGGTCGGTCGACTCCAGGACCAGCAGCTGGGCCATGACGTCGTCGGCCGAGGCGTCGTCAACCTGTACGCCGAGGAAGATGATGCGATCCTCGAACAGCTTGGTGTACGGGTCCTGACGCTTGAAACCGTACGGGGTGCGCTCTTCGAACTGCGGAAGGACGTACCGGTTGGACGGCATCTGGGGTGCGGTGCCGCCTGCTGCGGCTCCAAAATTGTGGTTCATGGTCTCTCCTGGGTGGTCTCTGCTGTGAGGGGTAGGGGCGCAGGCCGCAGCGGTTAGTCGCGCTGCGTGCCGCCGCCGCCCGATACCGAGGTGGCGTGCGCAGCGATCTTGTCGAAGAAGCCATACTCAAGGCCTTCCTGAGCGGTGAACCACTTGTCGCGGTCGTTGTCCTTCAGGATCTTCTCGACCGTCTGCCCGGTCTGCTCTGCGGTGAGCTCAGCCATGACCCGCTTCATGTGCAGGATCAGTTCCGCCTGGATCCTGATGTCGGAGGCGGTGCCGCCGATACCGCCGGACGGCTGGTGCATCAGCACACGGGCGTGGGGGGTGGCGTAACGCTTTCCCTTGGTGCCCGAGGACAGAAGGAACTGTCCCATTGATGCGGCGAGCCCGGTGGCGACGGTGACGACGTCGTTGGGGATGAACTGCATCGTGTCGTAGATGGCCATCCCTGCGGTGACCGATCCGCCGGGCGAGTTGATGTACAGGAAGATGTCCTTGTCGGGGTCTTCCGCCGAAAGAAGCAGCAGCTGGGAGCAGATAGCGTTGGCGTTGTCATCCCTGACCTCGGAGCCGAGCCAGATGATGCGCTCCTTCAGGAGCCGGTTGTAGATGTAGTCGTCCCGGCCAGCGGGGTCTACGGTCGCCATGGTCGGCGTGGTGGGTTCGATTGCCATTGGAAGTTAGCCTCTCACTCTGGTTGGTCTGCCGGGTGCCGGCAGCCGACCGTTTGTCTCTCATTGGACAGTAACTTGTTTGGGGGTGCGTTTGATCCCGCTGTGGAGGCTGTTCGCTGACGGCGCACCAGTGCGGGGCTGCTCGAGTTAACGGCTGAGGGCCGCCCTCCCACTGGGAAGACGGCCCTCAATCGTGAAGGGTGGGACTTAGGCCTTGCTGGACTCTTCGTCAGCTGCGGCTTTGGCCTTTGCAGGCTTCTTGGGGGCAGCCTTCTTGGCGGCTGGCGCCTTGGCTGCTGGCTTCTTCTCCGCCGCAGGCTTTTTCTCCGCCGCAGGCTTCTTGGCTGCTGCCGGCTTCTTGGCGGCTGCCTTCTTGGCTGGCTTCTTCTCGGCCGGAGCCTCATCCTCGGACGAGGCGTCATCTGCTTCGTCGCCGGAGCGGACAAAGTCACTCAGGTCGACGACGGCACCGGAGCTGTCCTTGACGACGGCGAGTTCCAGCACCTTGGCGAGTGCCTTGCGGCGTCGGACTTCTCCGACGATCATCGGAACCTGTCCGCTCTGGTCCAGCATCTGGGCGAACTGGTTGGGCTCCATGCCGTACTGGCCGGCGGTTGAGACGATGTAGTCGATCAGCTCAGGCTGGCTGACACCGATTTCTTCCTTCTCGGCGATCGCATCGAGGATCATTTCGTTGCGGAACGCCTGCTCGGTGTTCTCGCGGATCTCGGTGCGGTGCTCTTCGGTGTCGTGACCTTCAGCCGCGGCGTGGGCGCTCTCGCCGGTGAAGTGCTGTTCCAGCTGGTCATCGATGAACGCTGCGGGAACCGGAACCTCGATGAGCTCGATGAGCTTTTCGAGGACCAGGTCGCGTGCTTCCACACCCTGCTCGGTGATCTTTTCGTCAGCCGCGCGCTTGGTGAGGTCGGCGCGCAGTTCGGCGATGGTGTCGAATTCGCTGGCAAGCTGGGCGAAGTCGTCGTTGGCCTCGGGAAGCTCACGCTCCTTCACAGCGCTGACCAAAACCTTGACCTGCGCCTTGTTGCCGGCGTTCTCGCCGTTGGCGAGGGTGGTTTCGAAGATTGCGTCCTCGTCGGCGCTGAGCCCCGTGACGGCCTCGTCCATGCCCTCGAGCATGGTGCCGGAACCGATCTGATAGGACACGTCCTGGGCGGCGTCAACCTCTTCGCCGTCAACGGTCGCCACCAGGTTCACGGTGAGGAAATCGCCGTCGGCAGCTGGGCGATCAACGGCGGTCAGGGTGCCGAACCGGCCGCGCAGCTCGTCAAGAGCCTTGTCGACGTCGGCGTCGGATGCCTCAGCGGCTTCGACGGTAACCTCAAGGCCCGAGTACTCGGGCAAGCTGATCTCCGGGCGAACGTCCAGCTCGACGGTGAACAGCAACTGTCCGTCCTTCGCGGCGGGATCCGGCACTTCGGTGATCTCCACCTCGGGGCGGGTCAGGGGCCGGATTCCGGTTTCCTGAACGGCACTCTGGTAGAAGTCATTCAGACCGTCGTTGATGGCGGTCTCGATGACGTAGCCGCGACCCACACGCTGGTCAATCAGCTGGTTGGGAACGCGTCCCTTGCGGAAGCCCGGAACCTGGACCTGTGCGGAGATGGTCTTGTAAGCCGCATCGATGTTTGGCTTGAGCTCCTCGAAGGGAACTTCAACATTGAGCTTCACTCGCGTGGGAGTGAGGTTTTCGACAGCGCTCTTCACGGCGTAGTACTCCTGAATGATTGAAGATGAATGACCACACGGCGTCCGTGGAATTACCGGAACGGCATCCGCGGCGATAATGCAGAGTCGGGGTGACAGGAGTTGAACCTGCGACTTCCTGCTCCCAAAGCAGGCGCTCTACCAAGCTGAGCTACACCCCGTAAGTGCAGCCATTAGTCTACGTAACTTTTGCTCCAGTTGCACATTTGTCTAAACGGCACCGACTGTGGTGTAGTTATAGGCGTTCCGACGGCCTGAGCCACGAAGTACCACGTGATCTGCTCGGGTTTCCAGGGGATGTAGCTTAGTGGTAAAGCCTCAGTTTTCCAAACTGATGATGCGGGTTCGATTCCCGTCATCCCCTCCAAAATTGCAGGGATCTCCACCCGCAAGACCCAACGAAAAGCACCCCGCCATCCCGGCGCCGGGCGCTTTTTTCTTTCTACCGGCCGGCCGCTAGGAGGCCTGGCAGCCCGGGCACCAGAACAGTTTCCGCGCGGCCATCTCAGCCACCGCGACCGGTGTGCCACACCGCCGGCAGGGCAACCCCGCCCGCCCATACACGTAGTGCGCGTCTTCACGCTTGACCCGGGACGACGACGACGACGCACGGTCAGCCGGCAACGTCGTAATGATTCGTCCGGCCCGCACCCCGTCCCGCATGGTCACCGCAAGGTCATCCCACAGCACCGTTGCCTCCTCCGTGCTCACTGATCGGCCGGGGCGCCACGGATCAAGCTTCTGCCGGAACAGCGCTTCGGCACGGTAGATGTTCCCCACCCCCGCGATCACCGCCTGGTTCATCAGGAGCAGACCCACCGGGCTGGCGCTCTTGCGCAGGCCCGCCGCGAACCGGACGACGTCGTGGCCGGCGTGGGCACCGGCGTCGTCGCCTACGACCCCACCCGCACTGACGCCCGCCAGCGGATCCGGGCCGAGACGGGCAACGACGGCGTCCCGCTCAGGTTCGGTGATCACCTCGCACGCCGTCGGACCACGCAGGTCCGCCCAACCGTCATCACTGACCAGCCGCAACCGGACCGCTCCCACGGGGGCCGGCGGTCCGTCGTAGGCTGCATCGGGCGAGCCGGCGAGTTCCCGTTCACCGATCTTGCGGGGCGCCCCAATACTAGAGGCCCCCATGAATGATTTGTCGCCGCCGAAGCTCCACGCACCGTAAAGCCCCAGATGCACCCGCAGGAAGATGGGCGGTGTCTGACTTTCGTCGGGGGCGTCGGCGAACTCAACGAAGAGCTGCTTCCCATGAGCCGAGGCGCGCGTCAGTACGCGGCCGTCCAGGCCCGCCGCCCCTGCCACGAAGCGGCCCTGGGGGCTCGATGCTGCCACCCGCTGGCCGCCGAAGACTGATGACAGCTGCAACGCCAGCCGGTGAATTGAATGACCTTCGGGCATAGCAGTTACCCGCTGACGCTGCCGGTGGTCTCATAGGCGGCGATCTGCCCGATCCGGCGCACGTGGCGTTCGGCATCGCTGAACGGCTCGGCGAGGAACGCCTCGATGATCAGGGTCGCCTCATCCACCGAGTGCTGCCGTCCGCCGACCGCCACCACATTGGCATCGTTGTGCTGCCGGGCCAGTTTCGCTGTCTCCAGGCTCCAGGCCAGGGCGGCCCTCACCCCGCGTACCTTGTTGGCGGCCATCTGCTCACCATTGCCTGACCCGCCCAGCACAATACCCAACGCGTCACGCCCTGCCTGCCGGTCAATGACCACGGCCTGCGCGGCGTTGATGCAGAACGCGGGATAGTCGTCCTCGGCGTCGTAGGCCTGGGGTCCATGGTCAACAACCTCGTGACCGGAGCGGCGCAGGTGCTCGATCAGGTGGGCACTGAGCTCCATGCCGGCATGGTCGGTAGCGATATGAACGCGCATGAAAAATCCGTTTCGATGAGGTGGGTGTGTGATGTCAAGGGTACTTCCTCCCCGAGGGTGCAGGTTTGATGCGGCTGGTGAAAGAATGGCTGTGCTGCGTAAGCTGCATCACAGACGACGCCCGCCACCCGCAGGGCATCAGCCACCATTTTTCGAAAGGCACCACCTTGCCAGGCATGAATCTGACGCGCGACGAGGCACGGACCCGCGCCGACCTTTTGACAGTCACGTCCTACGACATCAATCTCGATCTCACCCGCGGTGACACGGTCTTCGGGTCGAGGACTGTGGTGAAGTTTGAGGCCACCCAGGGGGCTTCCACCTTCATTGACGCTGTCACCCACAGTGTGTCGCTCGTGACCCTGAACGGTGTCGAACTGGACCCGGCCGAGGTGTCCGACGGCGTCCGCATCCAGTTGCCCATCCTGGCGACCTCCAATGAGCTGGTCATCGACGCCGACATGCTCTACATGAACACGGGCGAGGGACTGCACCGCTTCGTGGACCCGGTGGACAACGAGGTTTACCTCTACACCCAGTTTGAGGTTCCGGATTCGCGGCGCGTCTTCCCCGTTTTCGAGCAGCCGGACCTCAAGGCGATCTTCAGCTTCACTGTGACGGCGCCGTCGCACTGGGACATCATCTCCAACTCCCCCACGCCCGCCCCGGTCGACGCCGGGTCGGCTGAGGACGGCGGCGCCAGGGCGACGTGGGCCTTCGAGCCAACCCCCGTTCTGTCCTCCTATGTCACAGCCCTGATCGCGGGTCCTTACCAGTCGGTGCGCAGCGAGCTCACCAGCTCGGACGGACGGGTCATCCCACTGGGTGTTTTTGCCCGGAAGTCCCTGATGCAGCACCTTGACGCGGAGAACGTCTTCGCCCTGACCCGCCAGGGCTTCACCTTCTTCGAGGAGCAGTTCGGCACCCCCTACCCGTTTGCCAAATACGACCAGCTCTTTGTGCCCGAGTTCAACGCCGGTGCCATGGAGAACGCCGGCGCGGTCACCTTCCTGGAGAGCTACGTCTTCAGGTCCCGGGTGACCAACGCCACCGTTGAACGCCGTGCCATCACCATCCTGCACGAGCTGGCGCACATGTGGTTCGGTGATCTGGTGACCATGCGCTGGTGGAACGACCTGTGGCTGAACGAGTCCTTCGCCGAGTTCATGTCCACCCTCGCCGCCGCCGAGGCCACCGAGTTCAAGCAGTCGTGGACCACTTTCGCGTCACTCGAGAAGGCCTGGGCCTACCGCCAGGACCAGCTTCCCTCGACCCACCCGATCGTCGCCGACATCAACGACCTCGAAGACGTCCAGGTGAACTTCGACGGCATCACCTACGCCAAGGGCGCTTCGGTGCTCAAGCAACTGGTGGCCTGGGTGGGCCAGGACAAGTTCATGGAAGGCGTCAGGGAATACTTCGGCAAGCATTCCTGGAAGAACACCGAACTGGTCGATCTGCTTTTCGAGCTGGAGCGCGCCAGCGGCCGCGACCTCAAGGAATGGTCGGCGCTGTGGCTGGAAACCGCTGGCGTGAACACGTTGCGTCCGGAACTGACGACCGACGACGACAACGTCATCACCAGTTTCGCTGTGCTCCAGTCGGCGGTGGCGGAGTACCCCACGATCCGCCCGCACCGGCTGGCGATCGGCTTCTACTCCCTCGACGCCGAGGGCAAGCTGCAGCGCACGGACCGGGTGGAGCTCGACGTCGACGGCGAACGCACCGACGTGCCGGAGCTGGTGGAACGCACCCGTCCCGACCTGGTCCTGCTCAACGACGATGACCTGGCCTATGCGAAGATCCGCCTCGATGAGGTCTCCCTCCGCACGGCAACCCGCCATCTGAAGGATTTCAACGACTCGCTCCCCCGTACCCTCGTATGGGCGTCGGCGTGGGACGCTGCGCGCGACGGCGAAACCCCTGCGAGGAACTATGTGGAGCTGATCCTGCAGAACATCGGCTCCGAATCCGACTCGTCGGTGGTGCTGGTGCTGCTTCGTCAGCTGGCCACCACCCTCGCGTTCTATGTGAACCCCGCTGACCGGTCAGCGATGACCGTCGCGGCCGCCGACAGCCTCTGGGAGCTCGCCCAAACCGCCGACGCCGGCTCCGATTCCCAGCTGCAGTTCGTCAAGGCGTTCGCCGGACACGCGCAAACTGATGCGCATCTCGACTCGATCGAAGCCATCTTCACCGGTTCCACCGTGCCTGAGGGCCTGGAAATCGACGCCGACCTGCGCTGGGAACTCGTTACCTCGCTGGTGGCCGGCGGGCGGTTCGGGCAGCAGGAGGTCGACGCTGAACTTGAGCGTGATGCGACGGCGACCGGCCAGCTCGCCGCCGCGCAGGCCACGGCGGCCATCCCCACCCCCGAGGCGAAGGCAGCCGCCTGGCACGCGATCGTGGAGCGCTCGGACATGCCCAACGCCGCGCAGCGCTCGGCCATCGCCGGTTTCATGCGCGTGCATGACCCGGCGGTTCTCGCGCCGTTCGTGGACAAGTACTTTGCCGCGGCCTCCAACGTGTGGGCTAGCAGGACCCACGAGATCGCCCAGCAGATCATCGTGGGCCTGTATCCGTCACGGTTGACCACCCAGGAAACGCTGGACCAGTCGACCGCTTTCCTCAAGACGCTCGACGCCGGGAGCACCTCCCTGCGGCGCCTGATTCTTGAGAGTCAGGACGGGATTGCGCGGGCGCTGAAAGCCCAGGCTGTCGACCGGTAAAAACAGGGGGTTTCGGGTGTAGTTTTGAGCCATGAACCTCTCCGAGCACCACTATCGGGTAGATGTCACCTGGACCGGCAACCGCGGCGACGGCACCCGTTCGTACCGCGGCTACGGCCGGGAACACGAAGTGTCTGCTGTGGGTCCGCCGACGCTGCTCGGCACGGCGGACCCCACGTTCCATGGGGACAAGGACCGGTGGAATCCTGAACAGTTGCTGCTCGCCGCCCTCTCCCAGTGCCACATGCTGGCCTACCTACATATGGCGGTGAAGCATGGCGTGGTGGTGACTGCCTATGAGGACGCTGCCGTCGGCACCATGCGGTTGAACGCTGACGGCAGCGGCGAGTTCCTCAGCGTTACCCTCAAACCGCGGGTGACCATCACCGACCAGCTGCTGAAGTACACGGCCCAGGCCATCCATCGGGAGGCGGCAGGGTCATGTTTCATCGCCCGGTCAGTGAATTTCCCGGTCAATCATGAGCCAGTAGTGGTGGTCGCCGAAGACGCGCAGCAGCACGCCTAGGGCTTCGTCGGGTGCCGCTGGGTGAGGAGCCGGGACTCGGCGTCGGGCGTCAGCCCTGACTTTCTGTCCCGGGCGAGCCCCCGACGTCGTTCGTCCTGCAGCACCCGGGCGATCGTATCCTGCACCGGTCGCTGCCTGAGCCCTTCGCTGAGCGCAGCGTCGGCCGACCTGGCTCCGTGTCCTTCATAGCCTTCGGGCAGCCAGTGCGGCAGGGAATCCGGACCCGCCCAGTACGCCGCACCGTGGTCGGCGAGCCAGGCGGGTTCGACCCACGCCAGCGAGCCGTTGAACCCGACCTGCGCTGCGGTGATGTCGATCAGGTCCCCAAACTTCACTGACGGACCGACCGTGTTGAACACCCCGGCCAGCCGCCGGTCGGCGGCGGCGATGAGCCATTCGGCGAGGTCGTCCACGTCGATGGTCTGGGTAGGGGCGTCCTGGATGGCCGGGACCAGCACCTCCCCTCCGCGGGCCAACCGGGCCGGCCAATAGCCAAACCGGTCGCTCCCGTCGCCCGGGCCGCAGATCAACCCGGGCCGGGCGATCAGGACCTGCCCGCCCCGGTACTGCCGGCACAGGTCTTCGCACGCCACCTTCGCCTCACCGTAGGAAGCGGACGGAGCGGGGCCGTCGACGTCGTACGCGGGCAACAGCCCAGCTGTCTCGTCCGCGCCGGGCACCGTGTTGTCCGCGTAGACGGAACAACTCGATACGTACGCCCAGTGCCGGGTCCGCGCAGCAAGCGCCTCAAGGGCTTCCCTGACCTGGCGGGGCTGCCACGACACCTCGATGACGGCGTCCCAGTCCTGATCGACGTCGGCGTACGGGGTGGGGCCGTCCCGGTCGGCCTTCACGAACACGGCACCGTCCGGCGGGCCCGACGACGTCCCCCGGGCCAGACAGGTGACCTGGTGCCCCAGGCCAAGGGCCAGTTCGGCAATCCGCCGGGAGAGAAAGACTGTACCGCCAAGAATCAGGATGCGCATCGGCACAGCCTACGGCGCTAGCCTAGAAGCAGACACCCTTTCCGCCGCGGGCGGAGAGAAACCCCGCCAGTGAAGGAAACGGTCACGCCCCCATGCAGATTGATCTAGGAGATCAGCTCCTCAATGCCGCAGTCATTCTCGTGGCGGCGCTGGTGCTGTGGCTGGTGGTCCGCTTTGTCATCAACCGGATGGTCCGGCGGGTGCGCAGTGGATCCGATCTGTTCAAGAAGCCACACTTCAAATGGGCTCAACCAGTGCTTCGCACCCTGGACCACAAACGGCGGGTCCAGCGCACCGAAACGATCGGTGCGCTCCTGCGCAGTGTTTCAGGGCTCACCATTGCGGTGATTGCCATCATGATGGCCCTGCAGGCGCTCGGGGTGGACATTGGTCCCATCCTCGCGAGTGTGGGTATCGTGGGCATCGCTATCGGTTTTGGTGCCCGCGAAATCATCAGGGACGCGTTCCTCGGGTTCTTCATCACCCTTGAGGACCAGTACGGCATTGGCGACACGATCGAGGTCGGCGACACCGTCGGGGTGGTGCAGTCGGTCGGACTGCGGATCACCCGACTGATCGACGAGAACGGCGCCATCTGGTACATCCGCAACGGGGACATCATGAAGGTGGGCAACCGCTCGCAGGGAGACTACGTGGCGCCGGTAGTGGCCACCGAACCGACAGGAGACACACCATGACGACGCCTGGAAACACCGAAGATATCCCCATCCCCTCCCGGTTCGGGGAACCGATCGCCAAACTGACGCCGGTAGGACCCCGCTTTGACCAGCCTGCTTACACAGACAACTTCTACGAGGCGGTTGGCGGCCATCCAGTGTTTGTGCGGCTCGTCGATGCCTTTTATGACGGCGTCGCCACCGATGAATTGCTGCGCCCCATGTACCCGGAGGAGGACCTGAGCCCGGCGAAGGAGCGCCTGCTGATGTTCCTCGAACAGTATTGGGGCGGCCCCAAAACCTACGGAGACCAGCGCGGCCACCCCCGCCTCCGGATGCGGCACATGCCGTTCACCGTGTCGCCGCAGGCACGCGACCACTGGTTGGCCCATATGCGTGCAGCCCTCGACTCGCTGGACCTGGCGCCCCTCCACGAAGCCACCCTGTGGGATTACCTTGAGCGGGCAGCCCATTCGATGGTCAACTCCGCCTGATCACCATCACGATCAGCGGGTGGTGCTTCACCACTGGTTTCCTCACAGGACCGTCGGGATGCGCGACAGCACGTGGCCCCGTGAGGTGCTGATCCTCGTCCAGCGGCCGTTCGTCAGGATCGTTGGACGCTCCCCGTCCACCAGGAATCCCAGCGCGAAGGCGCCAAAGGCCGCGCCGGCGGGCACCTCGACTGACAGGTCCTCGATGCTCCGGCCCCAGATGGCGCCCCGGGCGCTGTTCACGATCAAGGCCCCCGGATTATGGGGAACCGTTTCGGCAACTTCGCGGATACCGTTCCGGGCGGCCGCCTCCACCAGGTCCGGGCTCAGGTCACCCCGTGGTTCCCAGCCCGCCCGTGGGGGCAGCACTCCCGCCCAGCTTTCGGTGACGGTGGTCGGCGGGACCTGCATGACGACGTCGGCCTCCCCCAGCCGGGCCAGCCGGTCCGACACCGAGGCGAGGGCGACTGTTGTGTCGACGTGCGCGGGAGTGGCCAGGGGCATGGTGCGCAGTCCCAGCACCGTGGGCGTGGCCTCGCCGAGGACGCGCGGTCGCAGAATGCAAATGTAGGCCGCGAGAACGGTCCCCGATGCCTGAAACCGGACGGCGCCGTCTTCGGCGGCCCTGGCCCGGGCGATGAACGTGTGCAGGTCGGCGACGGTCAGGGGGTCAGCGAAAACCAGCTCCGTGGCTGGCGCGTAATGCTCCACTATCAGACGGTCTGTCGACGTCGGAAGGCCACCGGTTCGCCGAGCCAGTGCTCGAGCGCTGCCCGTTGAGCGTCACCCAGTTTGGTGGGCCGGCCGGTGGTCCGGTTGACCAGGATCATGGTGGAGGCTGCCAACGCGTAGCTGACCGATCCGTCGGGTTCGGCGATCTGGTAGCCGAGGTCGAAGCTTGAACCGCCGACCCCGGTGACCCAGATGCTGATCTCCAGTGGGTTGGGACGGTAGTTGAGGGGCGCCGAGTACTCGATCTCGTGCCGTGCGACGAGGGTGAAATGATCCGGGCCAATCAGGTCAAGGAGGGTGTCTGACGCTTCGGCGTCGCCCTGGGCTGCCTCCTCGAGGGGCAGATGGATGAACTGGACGCGCGCGTCTTCAAGGTACTGAAGGAAGCGCACGTTGTTGACGTGTCCGTAGGAATCTTCGTCGCCGAAGCGGAGCTGGATAGGGAAGCGCTGGATCCGGGGCATGCCCCCATCCTCTCAAACGGTTCCGGCCGCAGCTAAACGGTGCCGCCGATTGTTTGCCGGTGTTGAGGGCCGCGGGCGTGTGCAACTAAGGTCAGAGGTACTTTCGGCGTCGTTCCTGCGGCGCTGCTGCCCTGCGCATCACCGCATCACGAGGAGAATTCACCTATGGCTGTCGAGTCCACTGTCGATCCAACCCAAACGCTGGTCGACCTGCTTGACCTGAGCGGCGCGGATGGAGCGCAGACCGACGAGGAAATCTTCGTGGGCACCTCGGTGCAGCAGGCCGGGCGTCGGATCTTCGGCGGTCAGGTGTTGGCCCAGGCGTTGATAGCCGCGATCCGCACGGTCGAGCCGACCCGGGAGGTCCACTCGATGCACGCCTATTTCCTCCGGGCGGGGGACGCCCTCGAACCCATCACCTTCGGCGTACAGCGGTTGCGTGATGGGCGCTCGTTCTCGGCCCGGCGCGCCCACGCCTACCAGAATGGGGTTCCTATTCTGTCGATGATCGCTTCCTTCCAACAGCCCGACGACGGCCTGGCGCACCAGGAGCGGATGCCCGAAGGGATGCCCGATCCCGAGTCCCTGCCGAGCACCGCGGACCTGCTGGGCGACCTGGACCACCCGTTGGCGCGGGCGTGGTCCTTTGACCGGCCGTTTGATATTCGCCATGTGGATGGTGCCCTGTATGTGCAGCATGACAGCGACCGGGTGGCACGCAACGCGGTCTGGATGAAGACCTTTGCGCCGATGCCTGAGGACCAGGGGCTGCACCGGGCGGCCCTTGCCTATGCCAGCGACTACACGCTGCTCGAGTCAATCCTTCGTCAGCACGGCCTGAGCTGGATCACCCCGGGCATGAGCGTGGCCAGCCTGGATCATGCCATGTGGTGGCATCGGCCGGTCAGGGTGGACGAATGGCTGCTCTACGTTCAGCAGTCCCCCAGCGCCTCGGGTGCCCGCGGCCTATCGACCGGTCAAATCTTCAACCGGGCCGGAGAGCTCGTCGCAACGGTGGCCCAGGAGGGCATGGTCCGGGTCCCCTCCTGAGCCCGCCGCACCCCTTTGGAATGAGTCAACACAAATAACCGAAAAATCCCGCCAAACACGCTATTTGTGTTGACTCAATCCAAGGGAGTCTTGAAACACAGGAGCGCCCCGACCGTTTGACGGTCGGGGCGCTCCTGTGTCCAGTGAGTCCGCCGGGCTTGGCCTGCTGTGCCCGGCTCGCGCATCTACTCCTAGTCGCGGGTCAGGCGACGGTGGGTGACGCGGTGAGGCTTCGCGGCGTCGGGACCGAGCCGCTCCACCTTGTTCTCCTCGTAGGACTCGAAGTTTCCTTCGAACCAGTACCACTTATCCGGATTCTCTTCGGTGCCCTCGTACGCGAGGATGTGGGTGACCACCCGGTCGAGGAACCACCGATCGTGCGAGACCACCACGGCGCAGCCCGGGAACTCAAGCAGGGCGTTCTCGAGGCTGGAGAGCGTTTCGACGTCGAGGTCGTTAGTCGGTTCGTCAAGGAGCAGAAGGTTTCCGCCCTGTTTGAGGGTCAGCGCGAGGTTCAAGCGGTTGCGCTCGCCACCGGACAGCACCCCTGCCCGCTTCTGCTGGTCTGGTCCCTTGAAGCCGAAGGCCGAGACGTAGGCGCGGGATGGCATTTCGACCTGGCCCACCTGGATGAAGTCGTGTCCGCTGGAGACAACTTCCCACAGGGTCTTTTCCGGATCGATTCCGCCACGTGACTGGTCGACATAGGAGATCTTGACCGAGTCGCCGATGGTCAGCTTGCCGCCGTCAATGGGTTCGAGACCCACGATGGTCTTGAACAGCGTGGTCTTACCGACACCGTTGGGGCCAATTACCCCGACAATTCCGTTGCGGGGCAGCGAGAAGGACAAGCCGTCGATCAGGACGCGGTCGTCGTAGCCCTTCCGCAGGTTTGTCGCTTCGATGACCTGGCTGCCCAGGCGTGGGCCCGGCGGGATCTGGATGTCTTCGAAGTCGAGCTTCTTGGTCCGCTCCGCTTCCGAGGCCATTTCCTCGTAGCGGGCGAGCCTTGCCTTGGACTTGGTCTGGCGGCCCTTGGCGTTGGAGCGCACCCATTCGAGTTCTTCGGTGAGGCGCTTCGACTGCTTGGCGTCCTTCTTGCCCTGCACTTCGAGACGGGCACGCTTCTTTTCCAGGTAGGTGGAGTAGTTGCCCTCGTAAGGGTAGAGGTGGCCGCGGTCCACTTCGGCAATCCACTGGGCAACGTGGTCCAGGAAATACCGGTCGTGGGTTACGGCGAGGACAGCACCGGCGTAGCTCTTGAGGTGCTGTTCCAGCCACAGCACGCTTTCAGCGTCGAGGTGGTTAGTAGGCTCATCGAGGAGCAACAGGTCAGGCTTCTGCAGGAGCAGCTTGCACAAGGCAACGCGGCGCCGTTCACCACCCGACAGGATGGTCACATCGGTTTCTGGTGGTGGGCAGCGCAGTGCGTCCATGGCCTGCTCGAGCTGCGAGTCAAGGTCCCAGGCGTCAGCCGCGTCGATGGCTTCCTGCAACTTGCCCATTTCTTCGAGCAGGTTGTCGAAGTCGGCGTCGGGGTTGGCCATCTCTTCGGAGATCTCATTGAAGCGCTGGATCTTGCCGTAGATCTCACCGACGCCTTCCTGCACGTTGCCCAGAACAGTCTTTTCCTCGTTCAGTGGAGGTTCCTGCAGGAGGATCCCTACCGAGTATCCGGCGCTGAGCTTTGCTTCGCCGTTCGAAGGGGTGTCCAGGCCTGCCATGATCTTCAGGATGGTGGACTTGCCCGAGCCGTTGGGGCCCACGACGCCAATCTTCGCGCCGGGGTAGAAGGACATGCTGACGTCGTCGAGGATAACTTTGTCGCCGACAGCCTTGCGTGCCTTGGTCATTGTGTAGATAAATTCCGCCATGCCTCAAGGCTAGTCGGTGCAACCACCTATCTCCCATTTGTGTGCGCCAGCTCGCGTGCAACCCGCCTCCGGTGACTCTGATCATGGATCACCGCCGCACAACCGCTGCCCCACCTTCACCCAGTGAGTCCACCAGCGGTTTAGTAGGGCGCTTCGGTGAGCTGGCGTCCGGAACGTTTGGACTTGGCGCGGTCCCCGGGGGCATCCGTCTGGTCGCCGGTATCGGCAGGACCGCCGCTGGCCGTGCTGCCTGGTCCGTCTGCGCTATTGGGGTTGCCGGAGGGGTCGCCTGCGCCCGGGCCTGCGCCGGAGTTGGCGTTGGTCTCGGAGTTGGCAGTGGAGGGAGCCGGATCGCTCGCCGCGCCCGAGTACGCTGCCGCTTCACCGAGGATCTCTCCGGTGGAATGGTCCACGTGGGGATAGTCCACGTCGGCTGCCTCCACATCGAGTGGATCACCGGCGGTGGAGGTTTCGCCGCCCGAGCGGTCGGAGCTGGTGCGGTGAAAGTGGGCGGTCCCCCACATCAGGTCGTGGCCGACAGTATCGGCGTCAATGTCGACCGAGGTACCGGTCCGCCCGTCCTCACGGATCCACGGCCGAACCCTGAGGCGGCCGCTCACCACCACTTTGTCTCCCTTCTTGATGCTGACCCCCGCGTTGGTTGCAAGTTGCCGGAACATTGATATGGCGTACCAGTTTGTTTGGCCATCGGCCCAGGTGTTGGTGTTCCGATCGAACCGGCGTTCGGTGGAGCACATCCGGAAACTGGCGTACGCAAGGCCGCTCTCGGCGACTCCCGATTTCATGTCGGTGGCCACATAGCCTCGAACTGTGATGTTGTCGCTCATCGAATTCCCCTTCAGCGGGATTGGAAGCACTGGCGGGCATGCCAGCACACCCCATTCCATCCCCCACGGCTCCGTGGCGGGATGATTGACGCCGGTATGTGGACAACTTGAGAAGGACCACACGGTGTGGAGGAGGGGAAAGCGGCCCCCTGTGTGAGCAATCAGGGTTTTTGCCGGGCAGACGCTGATGCGTGGGCGGCCTGGCGGGTGGGTGCGGATTCATAGCACCTGAGGTCCTTTGGGCACCATCGCTGCGGGCCAGACGATCCCGTGGCCCGTTGCACCGCGGTCGGCGTGTACCCAGCCGACTGCCGCGGAAAAGCTTGGTGCCCCCGGCGCGATTCGAACGCGCGACCAACGGATTAGAAGGCCGTTGCTCTATCCACTGAGCTACGGGGGCGACTTTTCTAGATTACTACGCTGCCCGTCGTCGTCGTGACGGTGAGCAATCTGGACATGCGGGGTCAGCCTGGGCATTCGGGGTGGGAATATCGGACCCGGATGTCTCTATTGCTCACCTAATGGGCAGGAAGGTGGCCGTGACGGTCGTCGTCGTGACGGGTGTGCAGTCTGGACACGCGGGAGTGGCCAGCGGACGGGCGCTACGCGTCGAAAGTGACCTTGAGTTCGAGGTGATGCTGGCCAGCCGCATCCTGCGAATAGACTGCCTTGCCCGAGATGCCCTTGAGCCCTTCAGTTCCTGATCCGGGAATGATGTGGCCCGAACTGGCTGCAGCTGTCCCTTCGGCGATCCCCCAGTGCTGGACGATCATGCTGCCCACCCTGCCGCCGACCGACCCGGTGAAAACCTCCGAGGCAACGTAGCCCGCCCCGAAGTCGTTGCCTGCCATCAAAAGCTCGGCTGAGCTGGTTCCCGCGAGGTCGCCGCTGAAGACTTTCGTGGCGCTGACCTTGGATAATTCGCTGGACGATCCCGGAACGGTGTAGGGCTCTGGACTCCAGTCAGATATCTCGAAATCGCCGCTGATGATGTGTTCTGTGGAGTCGGTCATTGATCCAGTATCGCCGGTTCGGGCTGAGAAAGCATGTTCGGGAGGGCGCCGGGGGTCAGCGCAGCGCGCCGGGAACAGGCGCCTCGTAGCGTTTCCTGAACAGGATTTTCGTCTTCGGATCGAGGAACACGAGGTACAGCGCGAACCCCAGAGCCACCACCGCAGCCACCTGCCGGGCAACCGTCAGGCTCAGCTCAAAGTAGGGGAAGATGTCCAGCTGATCCGAGATCGCGTAGATCATGAAGAAGGAGACCATGAAGTACAGGGTCTTGACCTGCCAGTCATTCCGGATGCCCGTCACGGCGAAGAGTGGGATCAGCCAGACCACGTACCAGGACTGGATCATCGGCGCGAGGAAGACGATGGCCGCGAAGGCGAGTGCCAGCCGGCGCACCAGCCTGCTGTGTTCACCGGTGAACATCAGCCACCCGATGATGGCCAGCGACACCAGACGCCCCAGCAGGTAGACCACCTCGGCAAACGACTGACCGTCAAACCCCAGCGCGTCAGCAAGAATCATGACGACCATGCCCAGGAAGCCGATTGGTGCGTACCAGATCCAGACGCTGCCGGGGGTGCTGAGCGCTCCCACCCAGCCGAACCCGAATCCGTTGATCAGCCCCATGATCCACAGAATCCCAAACGACAGGCCGGCGGTCAGCGCCCAGTAGAGGAACTTCCGAGGCCAACTGGCTCCCTTACCCGCCCACATCAAGCCCATGAAAGGAAGGAAGATCAGGGTGATGGGTTTGATGGCAATCGACAGGGTGACGATCACGATGGCGCGCAACGGTTTCTGGGTCGCGGCGAGATACAAACCCCAGAGAGCAAGGCCGATCATCAACGAATCGTTGTGAATGCTGGCAATGAAGTTGATCAGGAAAAGCGGGTTCGCGGCGGTCAACCAGAGGGCGCGGTTGGGATTGACGCCGTGCAGTTCGGCCAGCTTGGGCACATAGTAGACACACAGCGCAACACCGACGATGGCGATCAGCCTGAACAGCAACACCGAGAAATCCGGCTGGCCGTTGGTGATCCCGACAACCAAAGCCTCGATCCAGAGGAACACCGGACCGTACGGGGTGGGGCTCTGGGCCCACATGTCGTCCGCGCCGATCTGCAGGTAGTTCGAGATCTGGGAATACCCATCGACGTAGGGGTTCAGGCCGGTCACCATCACCTGACCCTGCGCGATGTAGGCGAACACGTCCCGGCTGAACAGCGGTAAGGCAAGGCACATCGGTGCGGCCCAGGCGATGACCGCCCGGAGGATCACCGGCCGGGACTCGGGACCCCAGCCGTGCAGGCGCTGGCCAAGCCGCAGCCAGGACCTGACCAGCAGCATGCCACCGAGCGCCAGGATCAGCACTGACACCACCGCGCCAGCCGGTTCAAACCGCATCCAGATGATGATGGGCACCCGGCGCAATTCAACCGAGGCTAGCGACAGCCAGCCCACCCCGTATGACCCGATCATCATCAGCAAGGATCCAATGAACCCCTGAATGACGGCGATGTTCGGCCGGTCGGGCAACGCTGCGTCCGTCCGGGGCTGCGAGGCGTCAGCTGGCACCTGGGCAGTCATCTGGGGTTATCCAATCCTCGGTCAAACACTGAATCTCTGTCTTGCTGTCTTTGGGAAAAGCTGTGGTTCGGGACTGCTGTTGGTGGACCGATGTGCCGTGGGCCGGGCAGACTGGCTAGATTTTAGCATTGACAACTGGTCCCCAACCGGGGTCACACCACTCGTCTATGCGTCATCGCGGGGGAAATCCGGGCCTAGACTGAGCGTGACCAGTATTCCTTGACGATTTGGTGGTTGATGGCTTTGGGGCGCCACAGTGCGGTACCTGTCAAACGGCAGAAGCCCGCTTATGAACTTCTTGCGTGGGGTGGGTTTGTCTCGGTGGCCTGTGCGGCCTCCCTCTGGATCCTCGATCTGGGCTCGGCACCGGGCCTGGTTCTCAGCGCAATGCCCGCAGCGGCCTTCACCATCGTGTGGTTTCTGGGCCGCGACACGCCCTCACCCCGCCCGGCCCCGTCCCACTCAGCGGCGACTTCCCGACGTCGGGATCCTGCCCCGGCAGCGCAACCCGGCCAGCGCGAAGGCCAGCCCGTTTCCGAGCAGCCGACCCAGGCTCCACTGAGCCCTGTGACACACGCCGCCACCGCCGAGAGCCGGTGGGTCAAGGAATTCGGCCCACCGGCTACCGGTCCGCTGCCAGTGCGGGCCTACCGGCGAGGCCAGGCCCCCGGCGTATTTGCGGGTTCAGTCGAGCAGCGTGCCGGTGGCCGCCAGTGGAGCCACTCCCGCGCCTGATCTCGCGGTACATTTGGGGTGTGCCGATATCTAATGAACACATTGTCTGGATCGACTGCGAAATGACGGGGCTCGACCTCGAAGCTGACGCACTCATCGAAGTTGCGGTGCTCGTGACCGATTCCGAGCTGAACATCCTGGGGGACGGGGTCGACGTCGTCATCAAGCCCGACGACGAGTCCCTCGCCCAGATGGGTGATTTCGTGCGCGACATGCATACGACGTCGGGGCTGCTGACCGAGCTGCCGCAGGGGATCACCATGGCGGAGGCTGAAGCCGAGGTGCTCAGCTACATCACCCAGTGGGTTCCGGAACCCCGGAAGGCGCAGCTGGGCGGGAACTCGGTCGGCACCGACCGATCGTTCCTGGCCCGTGATATGCCCGCCGTGATCGAGCACCTGCACTACCGGGTGATCGATGTGTCGACCATCAAGGAGCTCGCGCGCCGATGGTTCACCCGGGCCTACTTCCAGTCCCCAGCGAAGAGTGGCGGACACCGGGCCCTGGGCGATATCCGCGATTCCATCCGTGAGCTGCGTTACTACCGGGAGTCAGTTTTTGTCCCCAGCCCTGGGCCTGACTCGGCTACCAGCAAGGCAATTGCCGGGTCGTTGGCCGAGTAGTAAAAGGTCTGAATCCCCCGGCTGCCCCGGCGGTGGCAGAGGGACCCCAAAAATTGTGTAGACTTGTCTGCGCTGCCTTTAGTAGGTGACAACCACCGGGATTCATTCCGTGACGTTGCCACTTTGGCCGAAGGCACATGGTGGGTATAGCTCAGTTGGCAGAGCGCCTGGTTGTGGTCCAGGAGGTCGCGGGTTCAAGCCCCGTTACTCACCCCAAGAAGGTCAAAGGATGACCTCGGAAGGCCGTCCCTGATGAATTTCGGGGGCGGCCTTACCTGTAGGGCCTAAGCCGGCGTCAGCTGGCGTTGAACCACCGTGGAGGTTGGACCGCATGGAACGCACAGTGTTCGAAGAAGACCATCTGCTGTTCCGCGAGGTTGCAGCCGAATTCACCTCACGTGAAGTGGCGCCCCACTACGCCGCCTGGGACCGCGATCATCTGATGCCCCGCTCGATGTGGACAGCTGCCGGCGAGCAGGGCCTTTTGGGTCTGGCAGTACCCGAGGAATTCGGTGGGGCCGGAATGCCTGATTACCGGTTCCGCGCGGTGCTGGACGAGGAATTCGCCAAAACCAATCACCTCGCCGTCGCTCTGGCCTTCCATCTCCATGACGACATGGTGCTCCCCCACCTCCTCGCCTACGGCTCAGAGGACCTCAAAAGCCGCTGGCTGCCACCGATGGTCACCGGTGAACGCGTCACCAGCGTCGCCTGGACCGAGCCGGGAGCAGGCAGCGACCTACGCGGTATCCGCACCAAGGCAGTGCGCGACGGCGACGACTGGCTGATCTCGGGTCAGAAGACGTTCATCGGCAACGGCATCAGCGGCGACGCAGCCCTGGTCATGGCCCGGACCGATGGCAGCACCGGACGCGGCTCCGCAGATTCGTTCTCCCTCTTCATGGTTGAGAAGGGGAAGGGCTACAACACGGGGAAACAGCTGGACAAAATGGGCCTGAAGGCCTCCGACACCGCCGAGCTGTTCTTCGACGAGGTCCGGGTGACCGGCGATAACCTGGTCGGAGAACTGGGCCACGGACTGCGGTACGCCTCGGAGCAGCTGCCTCAGGGCCGGCTGGCAATAGCCGTCGCCGCGTCGGCCGTCTCCCGCGCTATCTACGAGTCCACGGTGACCTACACCAAGGAACGCAACGCGTTTGGCGAACGGGTCATCGATTTCCAGAACACCCGCTTCCAGTTGGCCGATATCCTCACCGAGGTTGAGGTCACCGAAACCTACGTGGACCAGGCCATGCTCGCCTTCAACGCCGGCACCCTGGACGCAGCCGGCGCCGCCCGCGCCAAGCTCTGGGCGAGCGAACGGGCCACTTCCATCACGGACCGCTGCCTCCAGCTCCATGGCGGGTACGGGTACATCCTCGAATACCCGGTAGCCCAGGCGTTCCTCGCCACCCGGCTGCTCACCATCTTCGGCGGTACCAGCGAGATCATGCGCGACGTCGTCGGCCGCCACATCGCTGGTTAGACCCACCCCTGACTTTTCCCACCCCTTCCAGGAAAGCGACAATGACCGTTCACCCAGTCACCATCACCGGTGAGCCTGTGCTGCACCGCCGCGCCGCCGTCGTTACCGAATTCGACGAGCAGCTGCGCACGCTCATCGCCGACATGTTCGAGACCATGGATGAGGCCAACGGCGTGGGCCTGGCCGCGCCGCAGATCGGCGTCGGTCAGCGGATTTTCGTGTACGGGATGGTGAACGACGACGACGTGCCGCCACGCGGGGTGTTGGTCAACCCGTCGCTGGTGACCACGAAGATTTCCGGCGCGGAGCCCGACCCGGAGGAAGAATCTGAGGGCTGCCTGTCGGTGCCGGGCGAGTCGTTCCCCCTGAAGCGCGCCGAGTGGGTCAAGGTGTCCGGGTTTGACGGCTTCGGCGAACCGCTCGAGTTTGTGGCCACGGGCTGGTTTGCCCGCTGCATGCAGCACGAGTACGACCACCTGGAGGGCAAACTGTACGTCGACCGGCTCGTCGAACCGTACTCGCGCGCGGCCCGCAAGGCGATCAAAAGCAACGCGTGGGGCGTCCCCGGCCTGACCTGGATGCCAGGAGTGGATCCGGACCCGTTCGGCCACTAGGCCCGCACCGGTCCTCCCCTGGACCGGCTAGGTCTTCTTGGTGACTGCGTCCGGCTCCTGCTCGGGCTCAAGGTCTTCGAGCCGCTCAACGTGCCGCAACGGCCCGAAAACGGCCACCAGCGGCGCTCCCACCGTCAGCACGACGCCAATCAGCACGGCGAAGCGGATACCCACCAGCTCCGCGAGGATCCCGCCGAGAATACTTGCCACCCCGAGCATCCCCCAGCTGACCATCCGGGAGGCCGCGCCTAGCCTGCCCATCATGGTCGGCGGGCAGACCCGCTGCCTGAAGGCCGATCCGACAACAATGTTCCAGGCGATACACACGCCCATCACGAACATGCCCAGGACACCCCAGAGCATCCCGTACCCCGGCGTCATGACCAGCAGGGACGCGTAGCCCAGCACTCCCGGAACCATCGCGTACCGCCAGACCGGTCCAGACCCGAACCGGTCTGTCGCGCGTTTGACGGTGATACCGCCCAGCGCTCCCCCGATCGACGCAGCGGCCATCAGGACGCCCAGCCAGATCTCGGACTCGTTCAGAGTGCGAAGGACCAGGAGCACCAGCAGCGACGCGACCATGCTGCCGCCCAGGTTCCACAGCGCAGCGTTGAACAGGATCGCGCGTAGCGGGCCGGTACTGAACGTGTAGCGCATCCCATCCTTCATCTCCCTGAAGATGCGCCGCTCCCCCTGGTGTGGCTCCGCTTCTTTGAGTTTCAGGGACGAAATAGCAAACAGCGAGGCCAACGACGTCGCGATCTGCACCAGCAGGGAATTCGAGGCACCAATCACCACGGTGAGCCACCCAGCGATGCCGCGGCCGGCCGCATCGGCCGACGCCGAGGACGCAGTCATCAGGCCGTTACCTTCGACCAGCTCATCCTTCGAGACGGCCTGCGGAATCAGGGCCTGGTCGGCCAGGGTGAAAAAGACCGCGGAGAGGCCCACCAGGAAGGAGACGACGAACAACTGGGCCACCGACATCATGCCCAGCCAGAACGCCACGGGGATCGTGGCAAGGACGATGATCCGGCCGACGAGGGACCAGATGATGACCGGTTTCCGGGGCCAGCGGTCCACCCAGACACCCACGGGCAAACCCAGCAGCAGCCACGGCAGGAAGGTCATTCCCGCGAGAGCTGCGACTGCGAAGTCGCTGGCCTGCAGTTCGACGACGGCAATGACGGGTAACGCGATGGCCGTGACGGCTGTTCCCAAGACTCCGACGGTGCCTGAAAGCCACAAGGCGCGGAAGTTTGGATTGCGTACCAACAGCGACTTCTGCGGCGCCACGGTGTCGGTCATTGAGACAGCGTAGCCGAGCCGACCCGGCAGAACGGCCAGATGCAGGATTCCGTTGAAAGTTCATTTTGGGGTCTTGACCGGCGGCTGTGCCGCCCTGATAATCTCAGGATTCGAGGGATGGGTTGACCGATACGCCGGGTTCTGTTTTTCCCTGCCGTCGCCGGCGGAGAAGTGGCGGCCATCCATCTACGAACGCCGTTACCGACGCCCTCCAGCGGCCTACCCGGACACTCAGGCGAGCAGCCTTCAAACGCGCCCTGTCTGGCCTTGCTCCGGGTGGGGTTTACCGAGCCGCGCCGGTCACCCGGCGCGCTGGTGGTCTCTTACACCACCTTTTCACCCTTACTGCGCCGCATATTTCTCAGCGACCCAGCGGTCTGTTTTCTGTGGCACTTTCCTGCGGGTTACCCCGAGTGGGCGTTACCCACCACCCTGCTCTGCGGAGCCCGGACGTTCCTCGGCGAACCGATGTCCGTGCACGAACACTTCGATCGGTTCAACGCGACCGCCTGGTCAACCCATCCGCGATCGATTCTACCGGGGTGATTGGGTAAAGTGGTGCGGTGCTAATTCTGCTGCCTCCGTCCGAAGGTAAATCGCCTGCCGTGAAAGGCCCGGCAGTCGATCTTGAGGCCCTCCAGTTCCCTGAACTCACTGCTGCCCGGCAGACGGTCATGACAGCCCTGGCGGTGACCAGCACCGCCCCGGATGCCCACAGCATTCTGGGCGTGGGTGATTCGCTCGGCGCTGAGTTGCTGCGGAACGCGACGCTCGGCGATCAACCAGCGGCGCCCGCCTTCAGGATCTATTCCGGGGTGCTGTATGACGCGCTGGGCTACTCAACACTGACCCCGGTGCAGCGTCGGAAGGCCCAGGAATCGGTGGTGGTGATCTCCGCGCTCTGGGGCGCGCTCGGCTTCGCCGATCCTATTCCTGCGTACCGCCTGTCCATGTCGGTGTCGCTACCCGGCACGGGGACGCTCTCCTCGTTCTGGAAGCAACGGTTGAGCGGACCGCTCGGTGTCAGGTCCGGTGACGCCCTGGTGGTCGACTGCCGCTCCAGCACCTACGCGTCTGCGTGGGCCGGGGCGCCGGAGCGGACAATCGCGGTGAATGTGCTGCAGGAACGCGACGGGAAGCGCACGGTGGTGTCGCATTCGGCGAAGCACACCCGGGGACTCCTGGCGCGGCACCTGCTCACCCGGCGGGGCAAACAGCCCGGCACTCCCGTTCAGCTCCTTGCAGCGGCGCGTGAGCGGTGGCCGGCCGAGCTCACTCCGGCGACGTCGCGGAAGCCTGCCCAGCTCAGCATCATTCTGCAGGGCTAGCCACTTATCCGGCTGCGGGAGGCCCGTCCCAGTCAGCAACGAGTTCAACTTCAAAACCGGCAGCGTTCTCCAGGTACGCCGCATAACTATCCGGGCCACCCGCGTGCGGATAGTCAGCGGCGAACATCTTGGTCCACCCGTGGCTGGTGGCGCGGCGCGCCAGCAAATCCACCTCTGCCGGAGCCCCGGCCTGGAAGGCCAGATGGTTCAGGCCGGGACGACGACGCTGGTGGGGTTCATCGGCGACATCCGGGCCGGACTCAATCACCACGAACAAGCCGTCGGCACCGGCGAAGCTGACGCCGTCTGCCCAGGAGTCCTTCTCCGTAAAGCCGAGTTGCAGCAACAGCCAGCCCAGGGACTCGGAGGCCTCCGCCAGGTCCCTGACCCACAGCTCCACATGGTGCAACCGGCCCGTCGGCTGTTTGACCCGTTCAGGACCGTCATCCGCTGCGTCGGCCGCGGCGTCAGACGCGCCGGCAGCCTGCCGCGGTGTGGTGCGGGGCACCCAGGGAATACCCGCCATGCCGGCATCCATTGCCTCGTTGGAGAGGCGGTCAGCGTCCTTGTTGAGTTCCCTGGGGATCCACTGATACTTCACCCGTTTGGGGTCCAGGACGGCGCGCGCCTTGGTGGCGAGAGCCCGCATGTCTGCATGCTTGATCTTCCAGCGGCCCTCCATCTGCTCCACCACCAGTTTGGAGTCCATCTTGACCAGGATGCGGCAGGTGGGATCCAGTTCGTTCGCGAGTTCCAGGCCGGCGACCAGGCCGGAATACTCGGCCACATTGTTGGAAGCCTTCCCAATGTAGGAGGCCTTTTCCACCAGGATGGACCCCGTCTCGGGGTCACGCACCAGCGCGCCGTAGCCTGCGTGGCCGGGGTTGCCCCTCGATCCACCGTCGGCCTCAACGATCAGGAAACGCGGACTTGAGGTTGTGGTGGGTGTTTCGTCGGTGTGGTCAAAAAGGGTTCGTTCAGCAGGCACCGGTTCAGTTGCCCCACTCGGCGGAACGCACCAGGATGGCACCCGAGTCAGGGCAGAACACGATGTCGTCGTCGGCCGCCTTGCGGAGGTCGGCGAGGTCGCCCGGGCTCAGCTGCATCCCCGATCCCTCGGACGTGCCGTGGAAAAGCCGGGCCGCACCAACACCGCGACGGGCCAGGGTCTTTTCGTAGAGAGCCAGCAGTCCGGCGTCGAACGTTGCGGCAAGGTCGCCGCGCTGCGCCCTGACCGAACTGGCCTCAGCATCGATGGTGGCGAGCTCGGCGTCGCGGGTGGCTTCGATAGCGGTGAGCCGTTCCTGCGCGTCCTCTTTGCGGTGCTGGGCGGCCTGCTTGGCCTCGCGGGCCGTTTCGACCCGTTCCATGATGTCGAGTTCAATGTCCTCAAGGTCGGAGCGCCGTTTGGTGAGTGACGCGACCTCGCTCTGCAGGGCGGTGAGATCCTTGGGGCTGCCGGTGCCACTGTCGAGTCGCTTCTGGTCCCGTTCCAGGCGGTTGACCACTGACTGAACATCGTCCTCGGAACGGGTCAGTTCACGCTCCAGGTCGCTGAGGACCGTGGCGGTGCCCACGAGTTCGCTGTCGGTGCCTTCGAGTTGGGAAGATAGCTCAGCGAGGGCGGGGTTGGCCCGCGCCGTGGCCGCCTGGCGTTGCAGCTGGTTCAACCGCGAGTCGAGGGCCTGTAGTTCCAACAGCCGGAGCTGTTCTGCCGGTGGTGCTTTTGCCACAGTATTTACCTCCGCGGTTGCCGATGAGCCGTCCATCTAGCCTATTGCACGGCGTCGGCTGCGGTCACCGTTGGCCGGACGTCCCCGAATCGCTGGCGCCCGAGGCCGCCGGGTTTAGTCCAGGCCGGCGGTGAGGACGAAATCCCAGGGGTCGGAGTTGACGCTGCTCACCCGAATGTCAGCGGTGAAACCCTGGTCCGCCAGCACATTCTCCAGGGCAGAGGCGGCGGGTGTCAGCCACAGCCATTCGCTGCCGAAGTGGGACACGTCAATCAGGTACGGCCTGCCGTTGTGCGCCCCTTCGCGTGCCTCCGACACCGGGTGATGGCGCAGGTCGGCCGTCACGTAGACATCCGCCCGGCTGTCCCGCACCTGGCCCAGGAGGCTGTCGCCGGCGCCGCCGCAGACGGCGACCCTGCGGACCAGCCCATCGCGGTCCCCGGCAACCCGCACGCCGCCCGCTACCGCGGGCAGGATCGAGAATACGACGGCGGCGAAATCGCCGAGGGTTGTCGCTTCGCCAAGGTTACCCACCCGCCCGATACCTTCCTCGGGCAGCCCGTCGGCGGCCTTCGACAGCGGTTCGACATCCTGTAGTCCAAACGCGTCGGCCAGGACGTCGGAGACACCGCCGACGGCGCTATCACCGTTCGTGTGCACGGTGGCGAGGGCACAGCCACCTTCGATCAGACGATGCACAGCGTCGCCCTTGAAGTGGCTCGCCGCCACCGAATGGACCGGTTTCATCATCAACGGGTGATGGACAATCACCAGGTCAGCTCCCCAGTCGAGTGCTTCGCTGATGACCTCGTGGGTGGGATCCACGGCAAACAGAATCTTCGCTGCACTGCTGTCCGGCCGGCCCACCACCAGCCCTACGGCGTCCCAGCTTTCGGCGAGAGCCTCCGGCCACAGCTCCTCGATGGCCACCATGGCGTCGCCCACCGTGGGCGTTGTCGGTCCGGCGCCGACCTGCCCAGTGGACCCGATCTGCCCGGCGGACTCGCTCTGCCCGGCGGGGTCAGCCTGCCGGTCAGCATGGGTCGGTTCGGCGGGGTGCTCAGTAGTCTGATGGTCCGGTTCCATAGCACCAGTTGTACCCCTTACGGCCGCCGTCGACCAATTCTTCCTCCCGACACCAGGCGACGGGATTCAAGGGATGGGAATCTTCTGGAGAGGCAACGCATTGTTATAGGCATGATGACATTCGTGCTCGGCGGAGGCTGCTTCTGGTGCCTCGATGCCCTCTACCAAAAAACCCGCGGCGTCACCGACGTCATCTCCGGCTATACCGGCGGACACACACCGGACCCCGACTACGAGGCGATCTGCACCGGCACCACCGGTCACGCCGAGGTGGTGGCCGTGACGTTCGACGAGTCGATCATCCCGCCGGAAGTGATCCTCGACATGTTCTTCGTCTCGCACGACCCGACCACGCTGAACCGTCAAGGGTACGACGTCGGGACCCAGTACCGGTCCTCGATGTTCTACCAGGACACCGAGCAGAAGGAACTGTTCGAGCGCGCGGTGGAGCGGAACCAGGAGAGCTGGTCCAAGCCGATCGTCACCGAGGTGACCCGGCTGCCCCGCTTCCATCCGGCCGAGGAATGGCACAACAATTTCTACGCCAAGCACCCCGAGCAGGGGTACTGCCAGGTGATCATCAACCCGAAGCTCGCCAAGGCGCGGAAGTATTACGCGCAATGGCTGGTCGAGTAACGTTCCCACCCGCGTGTCCACCCGCGCCGCTAGGCTGAATCCCAGCGTGTACCGGAGCACCCGGCGAGCAATCCCCGACTTCTAACCTAGGCAGGTACCAATGGCAAAGATTTACGACGACGTCACCCAGCTTGTGGGCCGCACCCCGCTGGTGCGGCTCAACCGCCTGACCGAGGGCCTCGACGCCCAGGTTGCCGTGAAACTGGAGTTCTATAACCCGGCGAACAGTGTCAAGGACCGGATCGGTGTCGCGATCATCGACGCCGCAGAGAAAGCGGGAGCGCTCAAGCCCGGCGGCACCATCGTGGAGGGCACCTCCGGCAACACGGGGATCTCTCTTGCCATGGTGGGCGCCGCACGCGGCTACCGCGTGCTCCTGACCATGCCGGAGACTATGTCCACTGAACGCCGCGTCATGCTGCGTGCCTACGGCGCCGAGATTGTGCTGACTCCAGGGTCCGAGGGGATGCGCGGCGCCGTGGAGAAGGCGAAGGACATTGTCGCCACCACCGAGAACGCCATCTGGGCGCAGCAGTTCGCCAATGAGGCGAACCCGGCCATTCACCGTGCCACCACCGCCGAAGAGGTCTGGGAGGACACCGATGGCGCCGTCGACATTTTTGTGGCAGGCGTGGGGACCGGTGGAACCATCACCGGCGTCGGGCAGGTCCTCAAGGAACGCAAGCCCGGCGTGCAGATCGTCGCCGTGGAACCAGCCGATTCACCGATCCTCAACGGCGGCGCGCCCGGTCCGCACAAGATCCAGGGTCTGGGCGCCAACTTCATCCCCGAGATCCTTGACCGGAACGCCTACGACGAGGTCATCGACGCCTCGGTTGAGGATTCGGTGCGCGTGGCCCGTGCACTCGGAACGCAGGAGGGGATCCTGGGTGGTATTTCCTCCGGCGCCATTGTCTGGGCGGCCCTGGAGCTCGCCAAACGGCCCGAGAACGCGGGTAAGCTCATTGTGGCGATAGTCTGCGACTTCGGAGAGCGATACATCTCGACTGTCCTGTTCGACGATATTCGGGGCTAACCCCCTCCCAACGGAAAGTGGTTTGTGAGTTTTCTAGCGCGACTGCACGAGGACCTTCAGACGGCGCGGGAGCATGATCCGGCCGCCCGTGGTTCCTTCGAGAATGGGCTGGTCTATTCCGGTCTGCACGCCATCTGGGTGCACCGGTTGACCCACCAGATGTGGGCACGGCCGGGCCTTCGGTTCCCGGCGCGGCTCCTGGCCCAGCTGGCGCGCGCCGCCACCGGGATTGAGATCCATCCCGGCGCAACCATCGGCCGGCGGTTCTTCATCGACCATGGCATGGGCGTGGTGATCGGCGGTACAGCGGAAATCGGCGACGACGTGATGCTCTATCAGGGCGTCACGCTGGGTGGACGCTCGCTGGAGAAGGTCAAACGGCATCCGACGATCGGCGACCGGGTCACCATCGGTGCCGGGGCGAAAGTGTTGGGTCCCATCACCATCGGTGCCGGGAGCGCGATCGGCGCGAACGCCGTCGTCGTGAAGGACACGCCACCGGATTCGATAGCGACGGGTATACCGGCGACCTTCCGGCACCGTGATTCAGCGCGGGAAACCCTGCCCGCCGTGGATCCGGCCGAGTACATCGATCCGGCGCTTTACATCTAGATTTTCCGGTTAAACGAGTGATGGCCCGGGCAATTCTGCCCGGGCCATCAGTCGTTTAACGGGACTAGTGGGTGTCCACTGCCTCGATCTCCGACTTGTCCTCGCCCCACAGGGTGTGGAAGGTGCCATCCCTGTCCACGCGGTGGTAGGTGTGAGCACCGAACAGGTCCCGCAAGCCCTGGGTGAGGGCTGCGGGCAGCCGGCGACGGCGCAGTCCGTCGTAGTAGGCCAACGACGCCGAGAACACCGGTACCGGGATCCCCAGCTGCACCGCTGTGGAGACAACCCGTCGCCAGGCTGGAACCGCGCCGGCGATCGACTCGGCGAAGGCCGGCGCGAGCAGCAGGTTGAGCGGGTGGCTGTCCGCTTCGGCGTAGGCCTTCATGATGTCGTCCAGCAGTTCGGCGCGGATGATGCAGCCGGCGCGCCACAGCGACGCGATCTCGTCGAGCTTGAGCTCCCAGCCGTACTCCCTGGCGGCTGCGGTGAGCATGTCGATGCCCTGGGCGTAGCTGACGAGCTTCGAGGCATACAGCGCCAGGCGCACGTCCTCGACGAAGGACTCGGGGAGATCGACGGTTCCCTCGTGGCCGGCGAGGATGTCCTGCGCCTCGGCGCGCTGGTCCCGCTGGGAAGACAGTCCGCGGGCGAATACCGATTCGGCGATGCCCGACGTCGGGCTGCCCAGCTCCAGCGCCGAGACAACAGTCCAGCGACCGGTCCCCTTCTGTCCGGCGGAGTCGACGACGACGTCGACAAAGGGCTTACCCGTGGCCGCGTCCGTGTGGGCGAGGACCTCGGCGGTGATTTCGATCAGGAAGGAGGACAGGGTGCCGGTGTTCCACTCGGTGAAGATCCTGGCTTGCTCGGCCGGCTCGATGCCGGCGCCGGACCGGAGCAGGTCATAGGCCTCACCGATGACCTGCATGTCGGCGTACTCGATGCCGTTGTGCACCATTTTGACGAAGTGGCCGGCGCCGTCGGTGCCGATCCAGCGGCAGCAGGGCTCGCCGTCGTACTTGGCGGAGATCTTCTCGAGCATGGGGCCGAGCGAATCGTAGGACTCGCGGGAGCCGCCGGGCATGATCGAGGGACCCAGCAGTGCTCCCTCTTCACCGCCGGACACGCCGACGCCCACAAAGTGCAGGTCTTTTTGTGCGAGGGCGGCCTCCCGGCGGCGGGTGTCCTCGTAGTGTGAGTTGCCGGCGTCGATAATGATGTCGCCTTTTTCCAGCAGCGGCTCGAGCTGGCTGATGACCGAGTCAACCGGCGCACCGGCCTTGACCATGATCAGCACCCGGCGCGGAGTCTCCAGGGAGTCGACCAGTTCCTGGAGGGTCTCCGTGCGGATGAAGTCGCCTTCGTGTCCATGCTTCTCCAGCAGGACGTCGGTCTTCTCCACTGAACGGTTGTGGAGCGCGACGGTGTACCCGTTGCGGGCGAGGTTTCGGGCCAGGTTTGCGCCCATGACCGCTAGGCCTGTGACACCGATCTGTGCACTCATGAAGTCTCCAATACTGGGGTTATGCCCCCAACCACGGGGGCCGATGCGCGGCCAGCCAGGCAGCTCCGCGCCACGAAGTAGTCCTTTCACCCTATTACCGCTGGTGGGCCACTGGCCAGACGGCGTCGGATCATGAAGGCGAGTCGCCGTCGTGAGCCTGCCGCTGCGGGACCTAAGAATCGATACATCGTTGCCGAATTGATAGATTAGGCGCAGATGGCTAACCATGAAGGACTTGTCAGTTCGCGACCAGCTGCCCGACAGTCGGCCCCGTTCCGGTCTGATATTCAAGGTTTGCGGGCCGTAGCGGTGGGTGCGGTGGTCCTCTATCACGCGGGGCTCGGTGCGGTCCCTGGCGGTTACGTCGGCGTGGACATTTTCTTTGTCATCTCCGGATTCCTGATCACCGGCCAGCTGATTTCGATGCTCAAGGCCGGCGGCCGGATTCCCTTTGGGGAGTTTTACGCCAAGCGGATCAGGCGGATCATCCCGGCGTCCTTCGCCGTACTGGCACTGACCACCGTGGCATCGCTGCTGTTCCTGGCGCCCTTCACCCGGCCGGGGGCGCTGCAGGATGCCATCGCCACCGCCCTGTACGTCCCCAATGTGCTGTTCGCCGTGCAGGGGTCCGATTACCTCGCGGAAACGGCCCCCTCACCCTTCCAGCACTACTGGTCGCTGGGGATCGAGGAGCAGTTCTACCTTTTTTGGCCGCTGCTCCTGCTGCTGGTTTTCCTGCTGGTCAGACGGTCCATCAAGCGCCTGTTCTGGGTGGTACTGGCCCTTGTCATCGTGTCCTTCATCCTCTGCGTCATCCTGACCAGCACCTCGCAGCCGGCGGCCTTCTTCCTCCTGCCCACCCGTGCGTGGGAGTTGGGCGTCGGAGCCTTGGCGGCCTTCGCTCTCCATGCCGGCATGGTCACCCTCAACGCCCGCTCCTCGGCCATTGGCACGTGGGCGGGCCTGGCGGGCATTGGGGTCAGCCTGGTGGCCCTGAACGCGACGACGGTGTTCCCCGGCTGGGCCGCATTGCTTCCGGTGCTGTCCACCGCCTTGGTGATCATCTGTGGCAGCACCCATCCGGGCGCTGGCGCCGGCCTGTTGCTGAGCCGGGCACCGATGCAGAAGGTGGGTGCCTGGTCCTATTCCATCTATCTGGTGCATTGGCCGTTGCTGATCATCCCGCAGGCAGCGGTCGGCTATGAGAACCCGCTGCCGCTGCCCGTCACGCTCGCGCTGGGGGTGCTGAGCGTCCCGCTCGCCGTCCTGTTGTACAGGCACGTCGAGAATCGCTTCCGTCATCCGTCCGCAGCGGCTCCCGTACGGGCCCGCAGGGTTATCCTCATTGCGGCGCTGACCTCGGTGGGTTTTGTCGGAGTTGCAACAGTCATCATGGCGCTTCAGGGAGAGGTCCCCCTGGCTACTGACAGGGATGCAACCTCACAACCACTGCTGGATGGGCCAGCCGGTTCCTCCTTTGTCCCCGCCAACCTTCGACCCTCATTGCGCGAGGCACCCGACAGCATCCCCGAAACTTATGCCACCGGGTGTCACGCGGACTTCCCGGATACAGATGTCCGGAAAGACTGTCTTTTCGGAGACGGAGACGCAAACCGAGACATGGTGCTCTTCGGCGACTCCCACGCGGCCCAATGGTTTCCAGCGGCAGAGGCCTATGCAGCCGGCAATTCTTACCGGCTGCACAACCTGACGAAGTCCAGCTGCCCGTCGGTTGACATCGGAATACTTCACGAGCAGGCTCCATACTCCGAATGCGAAGAGTGGCGGCAAAACGCGCTGGATTACATTAACGAGCTGGATCCAGAGCTGGTCCTCATATCCAACTACGCAGAAGTCGATCCGACAAACACAACTGATCCGCTATTGGCCCAGTGGGACGCCGGATTGTCATCAACATTGGCGTCCCTGCCTGCGTCGTCTCACACAGTGGTAATAGCGAACACACCCCGCCACGCGGCCTCACCGCTCGCCTGTCTGTCGCAAAACATCGAAAGCGTTGCCACCTGCGACATTCCGAAGGCTGAGAGCATCGACGAGGAGATTGTTGCCGCCGAGGAGCGGGCAGCCGCAGGGTACCCCAATGCGTCGTTTGTGGACCTCAACGGCTATTTGTGTACCGAGACCTGCCCGTCCATCATCGGAGACCTGCTGGTGTACCGGGATGAGCACCACATCACGACTGACTTCAGCCTGGCCCTGGCAGGTCCGCTGGGCGATGAACTGGACCAGCTCAAGTAATTAGGCGGCGTCCGGGCACAGGTGCTCTGACGCCAGGGCCTGGGTGATCCTGATACGTTCGACGGTTTCGTCGGTCAGGTTCTCCGCCGGATCGCGTGCGCCCAGCTCCTCCAGGTCGGACCCTGCGGCCAGCTCTTCGCAGACCCGCTCACCCGTGGCGATGAGTTGTTCATCCTTCGAGTACACCGAGTCCGGTGCGGCGTCGCGCAGCTCAGACAGGAATCGCTGCTGGGAGACTGCCTTGGATTCGGCGGTGCCCGGTCCCCCGTCGGCCGTCGAGCACCCCACCAATCCCACCATCAGGCACACCAGCGCAGCTCCTGCGGCACGGTGCGATACCTTGCTCTTGATTATTGGACTGCCCTGCCCCTCCGCCTGCCCTAAAACTGAAAAACCCCGCCTTATGAAGCACTATGGCTTGGAAAGGCGGGGTTTCGGTGGTGGGTCCTACCGGGATCGAACCGATGACATCCACGGTGTAAACGTGGCGCTCTACCAGCTGAGCTAAAGACCCAAACATGTGATCGGCAGTCCTGGGACCGGCCAACCAACGAAGAATTACTCTACTGGCATTCCAGATCGAATGCCAATCGGGGAGCGCCCTGCGCCTACCGGAGATCGGGCAGCGTTTCAGCCAGGAAGGTAAGGGCTTCCGAGACTCCCAGATCAACCAGCATGGTCGCCAGATCATCGCCGCGGGTCGACCCCCGGTTGATGATGACCACCGGTTTGCCGGCCTTCGCTGCATGCCGGACGAAACGCAGCCCGCTCATCACCGTAAGCGATGACCCAGCGACGAGCAGCGCATCCCCTGAGTCGACCACCTGGTAGGCCTCGGCGACCCGATCCTTGGGAACGTTCTCCCCGAAGTACACGAAGTCCGGCTTCAGCATCCCCCCGCAGGTGGGGCAGGGGGCCATCACGAAGTCTCCGGTGTCATCGACGTCGGCGTCGGCGTCGGGCGCCACATCCCCGGCATCGGACTCCCGTTCGAGGTACCCGGGGTTGAGCTGCTCCAGGAGCACAGCAATATCGGACCTGCCATAGTGCCGGTGGCACTGCAGGCATACCACACGGTCATAGGTCCCGTGCAGGTCGATCACGTCGAGGTGCCCGGCGGCCGAATGCAGCCGGTCAACGTTCTGTGTGATGAGGCCAGAGAGCAGCCCCCGGGCCTCGAGGACGGCCAGGGCCTGATGCCCAGGATTCGGATCGGCGTGGCGGAGATGGTGCCAGCCCACATGGTTCCGGGCCCAGTAGCGACGTCGCAGCGCCTCGTCTCCGACGAACTGCTGATAAGTCATCGGGCTGCGGGGGACGGATTGCGGGCCACGATAGTCGGGGATTCCGGAATCGGTGCTCAGGCCAGCACCGGTGAGGACCGCGAGACGGTGCCCGCTGAGGAGCGTGACTACCTCCCCGAGCTGCTGAAGCTCCTCCGCGGTGAGGGTTCCGCCTACGGCCGGATCACCACTGGCGAAACCGGTCAGCCCGAGGCCGGGTGATGCTTGAGAGTCTGCTGCGTGACTCATGATCCAGGGCGCTGGGCTGGTGCCCGGAGGGCAGCCAGCGCGACCCGGTAATCGTCCAGGTGGCGGGGTTCCCCTAGCGGGGTCCGGAAGATTGCCGCGATGATTCCCTCGGCGTCGATGAGGTAGGTGGCCCGTTCCGCGTAGCCGCGGGTGGTGTCGAAGGCGCCGTACCGGGCGGCGACGTCGCCATGCGGCCAGAAGTCGGCGAGCAGGTCGAAGGTGAACCCCTGGTCCTGGGCATAGGCGCGGAGAGTGTACTTGGAGTCGACCGATACGGCGAGGAGGCGCACGCCGTCGTCGTCGAACAGCGCCAGATTATCCCGCAGCTCGCAGAGCTCACCGGTGCACACCCCCGAAAAGGCGAAGGGGTAAAACACCAGGGCAACGGAGGAGCCGCGCAGGTCACTGAGGCGAACCGGCTCACCGAACTGGTTGGCCAGTTCGAAGTCCGGCGCTGGCTCGCCGATCGTCGGGAGCCCGGTCACGCTAGCTTTTCCGTCGGCTGACCAATCGGGTGGCAGCCCAGTCCTTGGACACACCGGCCGACGACGTCGCGTGCAGACCGGCGGTGGGAGCGGCTTCCTGAATGAGTGACGGAGCTACATAGCCGTCGCGTCCCGATTTGGGGGTCAGGACCCACACGGTGCCACCTTCGTCGAGGCAGATCAGGGCGTCGACCAGGGCATCGACCAGGTCGCCGTCGTCGCTGCGCCACCAGAGGAGTACACCGTCAACCACGTCCTGGTCATCTTCGGTGAGCAATTCCGACCCGGTTTCATCTTCGAGGGTGGCGCGGAAATCGAAGTCCACATCCTCGTCGTACCCGAGTTCCTGCAGCAGGTCCCCGTTCTTGAAACCCAACTTGCCCGCCACGGTATCCGCTGTGGCGGCTTCGGCCTCGCTCACTGTTGTCCTCCCGAAAGACTGTGGGCCACCCAGGAGGCGGGTCCACTCGTTACGTTGATATGCATTATTACCAGCCAACACCCTTTAACGCCATGCATCAAGCCAGCGTGGATTTAGATCGAATCCTGCGGGGTGCCTAGCTACACCTTATAGCTGCCGCAGCCCGGCCGATGCCGGGCCTCACACCTTCATGACGGAGGCTCTGACCTGTGCCGAGAGCAGAATGCGCACCGGTACGCAGTCTCGGCTACGCATCCCCGGCACGTCGCGGCTAGAGTAACAAGGTGATCCGTCACGATCCGGCGATCTTGGATTGTGGCTCCAGACAGGCTTCGAAGTACTGCTTCGTTGCGGGAGTTTTAAGCACCGCAGACATCATCTGCGGCGCGGGAGAGGTTTGGCGTGGCTGTAGAGCAGGGTGGACCGGAAATTCTAAGCAGTTTGACCGGCGGCACGGACGGTGATCCGGAGGAAACAGCAGAGTGGATTGAATCGCTTGACGAATTGATCCGGGTCCAGGGCACCGAACGGGCCCAGTTCATCATGCGCTCACTGCTGCAGCGCGCTGGTGCGCGCAGCGTCGGCGTACCGATGGTGACCACCACCGACTACGTGAACACCATCCCGGCGGACCAGGAACCCGATTTCCCCGGCGATGAGGAGATTGAGCGGAAGTTCCGCGCCTGGATGCGCTGGAACGCCGCTGTGATGGTGCACCGCGCCCAGCGCCCCGAGATTGGGGTCGGTGGCCACATTTCCACCTACGCGGGCGCCGCCACCCTGTATGAGGTCGGCTTCAACCACTTCTTCCGCGGCAAGGACCACCCCGGCGGTGGGGACCAGGTGTTCTTCCAGGGCCACGCCTCCCCCGGCATGTATGCCCGCGCCTATCTGGAGGGTCGCCTGACCGAGGAGGACCTCAACGGATTCCGCCAGGAGAAGTCAAAAGAGGGCCACGCCCTCTCCTCCTACCCCCACCCGCGCCTGATGCCGGAGTTCTGGGAATTCCCCACCGTCTCCATGGGCATCGGTCCCATGAACGCGATTTACCAGGCCCAGTCCAACCGGTACCTCCACAACCGTGGGATCAAGGACACCTCCGACCAGCAGGTGTGGGCCTTCCTTGGCGACGGCGAGATGGACGAGCCCGAATCACGCGGTCTGCTACAGCTCGCAGCCAACGAGCGCCTCGACAACCTGAACTTCGTCATCAACTGCAACCTGCAGCGCCTCGACGGACCGGTCCGCGGCAACGGGAAGATCATGCAGGAGCTGGAAGCCTTCTTCCGGGGCGCCGGCTGGAACGTCATCAAGGTGGTGTGGGGCCGCGAGTGGGACGAACTGTTGGAAAAGGACGAGGACGGGTCGCTGGTAGGGATCATGAACTCGACCCCCGACGGCGATTACCAGACCTACAAGGCCGAGTCCGGCGGATTCGTCCGCGAGCACTTCTTCGGAAAGACCCCCCAGACCAAGGAAATGGTCGCTGATTACAGCGACGACAAGGTCTGGAAGCTCAAGCGGGGTGGACACGACTACCGCAAGGTCTTCGCTGCCTACAAGGCAGCCACCGAATTCAAGGGCAAGCCAACCGTCATTCTGGCGAAGACCGTCAAGGGTTACGGCCTGGGGCCACACTTCGAGGGACGCAACGCGACCCACCAGATGAAGAAGCTCACCTCGGAGGATCTGAAGGCGTTCAGGGATCACCTTCGCATCCCTGTCACCGACGAGCAGATCGACGACGATCTCTACAACGCGCCGTATTACCACCCCGGCGCTGACGCCCCGGAGATCAAGTACCTGCTCGAACGCCGCAAGGCGCTTGGCGGGTTTGTCCCGGAGCGCCGCAAAGAGCACACCGCGATCACCCTTCCGGGCGACAAGGCCTACGAGGTAGCCAAGCGCGGCTCCGGAAAACAGCAGGCCGCCACCACCATGGCGTTCGTCAGGCTGTTGAAGGACCTGATGCGGGACAAGGAATTCGGAAAGCGGATTGTCCCGATCATCCCCGACGAGGCCCGCACCTTCGGCATGGACTCGTTCTTCCCGACGGCGAAGATCTACAACCCGAACGGTCAGAACTACCTGTCGGTGGACCGGGACCTGGTCCTGGCCTACAAGGAGTCCGTCGAGGGCCAGATCCTGCACGCAGGTATCAACGAAGCCGGATCGGTTGCCGCGTTCACCGCTGCGGGGACCGCCTACGCCACGCACGGCGAACCGTTGATCCCGGTCTACGTGTTCTATTCGATGTTCGGCTTCCAGCGCACCGGCGACTCCTACTGGGCGGCCGCCGACCAGATGACCCGCGGATTTATCATCGGTGCCACCGCGGGCCGGACCACGCTGACCGGTGAGGGACTCCAGCACGCGGACGGCCACTCGCCGCTCCTGGCCTCCACCAACCCGGCAGTGGTCACCTATGACCCGGCGTATGGCTACGAAATTGGCCACATCATGCGGGACGGGCTGAACCGGATGTACGGCGAGGGTTCGGAAGACCGGAATCTCATGTACTACATCACCGTCTACAACGAGCCCATCCTGCAGCCGAAGGAACCGGAAGAGCTCGACGTCGAGGGCATTCTCAAGGGCATTTATCTGGTGTCCCCGGCCAAGATCGACGGCCCACGAACCCAGTTGCTGGCCTCCGGCGTGTCGGTTCCCTGGGCTCTCGACGCCCAGCGGATCCTCGCCGAGGACTGGGGCGTATCGGCTGATGTCTGGTCGGTCACCTCATGGACCGAGCTGCGCCGCGACGGACTGGCAGCCGAGGAAGACGCCTTCCTCAACCCGTCCGCCGAGGCTCGGGTACCGTTCATCACCCAGCAGCTCGAAGGCGCTACCGGCCCCATCGTCGCTGTCACCGACTATATGAAGGCCGTCCCGGACCAGGTCCGCCAGTTCCTGCCCAACGAGTTCGCCACGCTGGGAGCTGACGGCTTCGGCTTCTCGGACACCAGGGCCGCGGCACGCCGGTTCTTCAAGATCGACAGCCACTCCGTGGTGGTGCGCGCGCTCGAGATGCTGGCACGCCGCGGCGAGGTCGACGCCGGAGCGCCGGCCGAGGCGATCGACAAGTACAAGCTGCTCGACGTGAACGCTGGCACCACCGGGAACACCGGCGGCGACAGCTAGAAGTTTGCCCGTAGAAACTGCCCTGGGGTTCAGGATGGATGGTTGCAACCGTCCATCCTGAGCGTCGGGGCAGTTTCTTTGTCGGGGCCCCTGGTTTTGTAGCCTCCACACAAAATGGGTTATGACACCGCTTCGGACGTATGCTCGTGAAATGCCTGTGTCCGAACGCCCGTTTCCACCCAGTTCCCGCAGGACCCAGATCCCGGTGGCCGATCCTGACACCCTGGTGCGGTTGAAGTCGAAGATCGGCGCCCTGTCCACGGCCACCCTGCAGCAACTCGACGCTTCCCTGCCCTGGTACCGGGGCCTGCGCCCCGATGAGCGGTCCGCGCTGGGGCTGGTGGCGCAGAAGGGCATCGCGTCCTTTGTGAATTGGTATCAGCGCCCGGTGTCACCCGCCTGGGTGCTCAGCGACGTCTTCGGTACGGCGCCCACCGAACTCACCCGTTCCATCAGCCTGCACAAAGCCCTGCAACTGATCCGGGTGGTGGTTCAGGTGGTGGAGGACCGGGTACCCGACCTCGCCGCGGACGCCGACCAGGGCGCACTGCGTGAGGCGGTGCTGCGCTATTCCCGGGAGGTGGCCTTTGCTGCCGCCGATGTGTACGCCCGGGCCGCCGAAACCCGCGGCTCGTGGGACACCCGCCTGGAGGCGCTGGTGGTCGACGCCATCCTCCGTGGGGAGAGTTCCGACGCCCTGCGCTCCAGGATCGCGGCGGTGGGCTGGAAGTCGCAGGCCCGGATCACCGTGATGGTGGGCAGTTCGCCGCCGGAACCCAATGCGATGTTCCTCAACGAGTTGCGCCGCACCACTGACCGGATCGCCGAAGACACGCTGGTGGGCATCCAGGGCGACCGCCTCATCCTGGTGCTCGGCGGGGTGGACAACACCGACGCCACCTATAGCCGGCTCAGTGACCTCTTCGGGCCGGGACCGGTGGTTTATGGACCCGAATCCGAGTCACTGGTGGCAGCGAGCGGATCCGCGCAGGCAGCGTTTGCCGGTCTCACCGCGGCCCGGGCGTGGCCTGCCGCGCCACGCCCGGTCGCGGCTGACGATCTGTGGCCTGAACGGGTCATTTCCGGCGACGACACGGCCCGGAAGGCGCTGATCCGGAACATCTACCGTCCGCTGGTCGGCGCATCGAACGGTCTGGAGGAAACCCTGTCCGCCTACCTCAATCTGGGGCACTCACTCGAAGCCACGTCCCGCGCGTTGTTCGTCCACGCCAACACTGTTCGGTACCGTCTCCGACGGGTCTGCGACATCACCGGCTGGGATCCCCTGCTCCCCCGCGAGGCGTTTGTGCTCCAGACAGCACTGGTGGTGGGGCGGTTGAGTCAGCCGCCCTCGACGGCGCCCGAGCGTCCTGTTACTCGTCCGTAACCCACCGGCTCGTTGTAGACTTCCTACAAAGCGTCCCCCGGAGCTTCGTGCGCCGGGATACCCAACAATCCACTCCCAGTTTGGAAAGCTTGATAAGTGCTTGCAATCGTCTGCCCCGGTCAGGGGTCCCAAACACCCGGTTTCCTGAGCCCCTGGTTGGAACTCCCGGGCGTCAGTGAACATCTCGAGTCCCTCAGCGCCCAGGCGGGTCTGGATCTGATCCAGCACGGCACCACGTCGGATGAGGAGACGATCAAGGACACCGCCGTCGCGCAGCCTCTCATCGTCGCCGCCGGGCTGGTGACCGCCCGTGTGCTCCTCGCCCAGCGTCCGATGAACGCTGCCACAGTTGTCGCCGGGCACTCGGTGGGAGAGCTGACGGCTTCGGCCATCGCTGGGGCCTTGTCCGAACAGGACGCTGTGTCCTTTGTCCGGGTGCGCGCCACCGCCATGGCTGAGGCCGGGGCGGTGGTCCCCACCGGGATGAGTGCAATCCTGGGTGGCGATCCCGACGACGTCGCTGCTGTCCTGTCACGGCACGGGCTGACGGCGGCGAATAGCAACGGTGGCGGTCAGGTGGTGGCGGCGGGCACCCTCGAGCAGCTGGCAGCACTCACCGCCGACCCGCCAGCCAAAGCCAGGGTCATTCCCCTGAAGGTAGCCGGCGCTTTCCACACCCACCACATGAGCCCCGCGGCCGCCGCGCTTCAGGAACTGCGACCCACCCTGACCCCACTGGATCCCGTCGCAACCCTACTGTCGAACTTCGACGGCTCACCAGTGGTGACCGGGGACGGCAACCTCGACAGCCTCATCGCCCAGGTTTCCCGGCCGGTGCGGTGGGATCTCTGCATGGCCCAGATGGAGCAGATGGGAGTCACCGGCGTCGTCGAACTGTCCCCGGCAGGAACTCTCACCGGTCTGATGAAGCGAGGAATGCGCGGCACACCAACTTTGGCCGTAAAATCGCCTGAGGATCTCGATGCTGCGGTGTCGTTCATCACCGAACACTCACGCACACCCGATCCAGTCAACTCCCCCATCGCAGAAGGGCACCAGTGAACGTCCCGGCTTTGAAGCAAGCTCCACTGCGCGAGCACACCCGCATCCACGGCATCGGCATCTTCCGTCCGGATGTCATTGTCACCAATGAGGATGTCTGTCAGTGGATCGACTCCTCCGATGAGTGGATCCGCCAGCGCACCGGCATTGTCACCCGGCATCGCGCCGATCGGGATACCAGCGTGATCGACATGGCGGAAGCCGCAGCGCGGGCCGCCCTGCAGCACGCGGGAATTGAGGCGTCGCAGCTCGGCGCGGTCCTGGTTTCCACTGTCACCCACCCCTATGCCACGCCGTCAGCTGCAGCGCAGCTCACCGACCGGCTCGGAGCCACGCCGGCGCCCGCCTACGACATTTCCGCTGCCTGCGCCGGTTACTGCTACGGCATCGCCCAGGCCGACGCGATGGTGCACGCCGGAACCGCGGAGTACGTCCTGGTGGTCGGCGTCGAAAAGCTTTCAGACTTCATCGACAACGCGGACCGCACCATCTCCTTCCTCCTCGGGGACGGCGCCGGGGCCGTGATCATCGGACCGGCCGACAGCCCCGGTATCGGCCCGTCGGTGTGGGGCTCGGATGGCAGCAAGCACCAGGCCATCAGGATGTCCCACTCACTGCTCGACATCCGCGACGCCGAGCTGGCTTCGGTCGCCGCGGTGGGCGGGTCCCTTGACGACGCGCCGAAGGCCACCTGGCCCACCATGCGCCAGGACGGCCAGACGGTCTTCCGCTGGGCGGTCTGGGAAATGGCCAAGGTTGCCCAACAGGCCCTTGACGCGGCGGGGATTACCGCCCACGATCTGGTGGCGTTTGTCCCCCACCAGGCCAACATCCGGATCATCGACGAGATGGTCAAACAGCTGAAGCTTCCCGAGCATGTTGAGGTGGCCCGCGATATCGTTGACGCTGGAAACACCTCCGCCGCTTCCATTCCGCTGGCCATGCACCGTCTGCTGCAGGAACACCCCACCCTCAGTGGGGGCCTGGCCTTGCAGATCGGTTTTGGTGCCGGGCTGGTGTTCGGCGCACAGGTGGTAGTACTTCCCTAGTTTCCCCAAGCCAAACCGTCAACCGCGGTTTGATTATCCATGTCGGATCTGTGATCCGGCTAGACAAGAAAAGGAGCCATCCATGGCTAGCAACGAAGAAATCCTGGCCGGACTGGCCGAAATCGTCAACGAGGAAACTGGTCTTGCACCAGAGTCGGTCGAAATGGACAAGTCCTTCACCGATGACCTGGACATCGACTCCATCTCGATGATGACCATTGTGGTCAACGCCGAGGAAAAGTTCGGCGTCCGGATCCCCGACGAAGAGGTCAAGAACCTGAAGACCGTCGGCGACGCCGTCAACTTCATCTCCGGCGCGCAGGCCTAATCACTTCCTGGCTTCGGGTCCACCAGCACCAGCCGGTGCTGGTGGACCGGGAGACGCCCACCAGCACGTTCCACAGCTACACCCCCACGTTTTAGAGAGTGAACCATGGCACGCAAAGTAGTCATCACCGGACTCGGCGCGACGACGCCCATTGGCGGAGACGTTCCCACCATGTGGAAGAACGCCTTGAAAGGTGTCTCCGGTGCCCGAACCATCGAAGCCGACTGGGTTCAGGAGTACGAGCTGCCCGTAACCTTCGCCGCGCAGATCACCGTCCCTGCCCTCGATGTCCTCTCACGCGTCGAAGCCAAGCGGATGGACCCCTCCACCCAGTTCGCGGTCATTGCAGCCCGCGAAGCGTGGCGGGATTCAGGCCTCGAAGAAATCGATCATGACCGTTTTGCTGTCGCGTTTGCTACCGGTATCGGCGGCGTCTGGACGCTGCTGGATGCGTGGGACACGCTCCGCGCCAAGGGCCCCCGACGGGTGCTGCCCATGACGGTACCGATGCTGATGCCCAACGGTCCGGCCGCAGCGGTCAGCCTCGATCTGGGCGCCCGCGCCGGAGCCCACACCCCCGTGTCGGCCTGTGCGTCAGGCACCGAAGCGCTGCACCAGGGACTGGAGCTGATCCGCTCCGGCAAGGCCGACGTCGTGATGTGTGGCGGCGCCGAAGCAGCCATCCACCCCATGCCGATCGCCGCATTCGCCTCGATGCACGCGCTGTCCCGGCGCAACGATGATCCCGAGCACGCATCCCGGCCCTACGACACCGGGCGAGACGGTTTCGTCATGGGTGAGGGTGCTGGAGCACTCCTGATCGAGGCGGAAGAGCACGCCTTGGCCCGCGGCGCCCGGATTTACGGTGAGCTGGCTGGCACCTCCGTCACCGCTGACGCTTATCACATCACCGCCCCTGATCCCGGCGGGCTGGGCGCCACCCGCGCCCTGAAAGCGGCCATGTTCGACGCCCGCGTTCAGCCATCCGACATTTCCCATGTCAATGCGCACGCGACGTCCACCCCGGTGGGCGACAAGCCCGAGTACGTCGCTCTGAAGACGGCGCTCGGCTCGCATATCGACAACGTCGCAGTATCGGCGACCAAGTCACAGACCGGCCACCTGCTGGGAGCGTCTGGTGCCGTGGAGGCTGTCATGACGGTCCTCGCTGTGTACGACCGCAAAATGCCCGTGACCATCAACCTGGAGAACCAGGATCCAGAAATCCCGCTGGATATCGTGACAACGGAGCGCACGCTGCCCCAGGGTGACCTGGTTGCGCTCAGCAATTCGTTTGGCTTCGGTGGACACAACGCCGTGATCGTGGTGAAGAGCGTCTAGCCGTACCCGTTCGACCGCTGACGACGGAAGGCGCCACCCCTCGCGGGTGGCGCCTTCTGTTTGTCTGGATGATGTGGTGTTTGACCGATCTGGAGCTAGCCGACCTGGTGAAGCCACCTGACCGGTGCGCCTTCGGCAGCGTGCCGGAAGGGTTCAAGCTCTTCGTCCCAGGACTCGCCGAGGGCGAGAGACAGCTCATGGTAAACAGCGGCGGGGTCGCCGGCACCGGTTTCGTAGGCATAGCGAATGCGGTCCTCGGTGACCATGATGTTGCCGTGCACGTCGGTAGTGGCATGGAAGATGCCCAGATCGGGGGTGTGCGACCAGCGGCCGCCGTCGGCGCCAGCGCTCTGCTCTTCGGTAACTTCGTAGCGCAGGTGCGCCCAACCCCGGAGTGCAGAGGCAAGCTGGGATCCGGAACCCTGGGGGCCGACCCATGACAATTCGGCCCTGAACATACCCGGTGAGGCAGGCTGAGGGGACCACTCAAGATCGGTTCGCTGATCAATCACCGAACCGATCGCCCACTCGATATGTGGGCATAGCGCAGAAGGAGTTGAGTGAATATACAACACTCCGCGCGCCGTGATACCAGACATTCCATCCTCCATAGCTGTAGGTACGTCTTCCCCAACGACCTGCAACGGGAATGAAATCTTCTGGATGTGTCTGCCGACACGGCAGACTAGGGTTCATTCTGCCTTACATCGCCTCATTGCGCCACTGTCACTACGCGGCTGCTACTCGCAACGGGACCAAGCCTACTGATCAGGCTCGTGGGTGGGCCTGTTCATAGCTTTTGCGGAGCCGGTCGACGGAGACATGGGTGTAGATCTGGGTGGTGGCAAGGCTGGAATGTCCGAGGATCTCCTGCACTGCTCTCAGATCGGCGCCGCCGTCCAGGAGGTGGGTGGCAGTACTGTGGCGGAGCGCGTGCGGGCCGGTGGCGGAAGTGCCTTCAACGCCGGCGAGAAGTTTCTCTACCATTGACCGGACCTGTCGCTGGTCCATCCGTCCGCCGCGCAGCCCCAGATACAACGCGGAGCCGCTGGCCGCCGCGGCGACCCTGGGGCGACCGCGGCGGAGCCAGTCATCCAGGGCATGGGCAGCCGGCACACCATAGGGAACTGTGCGCTCCTTGTTGCCCTTGCCGAGCACACGGAGAGTGCGGCGGTCCATGTCGAGGTGGTCGACGTCGAGGCCCACCAACTCCCCCACCCTGATGCCCGTGGCGTACAGCACCTCGATGATCGCAGTGTCCCGGAGCGCTACCGGATCCCCCTCGACCGCGGCCACCTGTAATGCTCCAAAGACCCCTTCGAGCTGTTTCGCAGAGAGCACCCCGGGCAGCGTCTTCTCCCGTTTGGGGGCGCGGAGGCGCAGCGCCGGATTAGTCTCGATGAGTTCCTCGCGAACGGCCCAGGCCAGAAAACTTCTGACAGTCGCAGCACGTCGCGCAATGGTTGATCGCGCCTGGCCCTGCGCATCCATCGACCCCAGCCAGGACCGGAGGTCGGCCAGGGTCAGCTCATCCAGGCGGGTCATCCCCGCATCATGGGCAAACCGGAGCAGCCCGCCAATATCAGTGAGGTAGGCGCGGATCGTGTGCACCGACCGGTTGCGTTCGGCGCCCAGGTAGGTCTGGTACCGCTCCACGAGGGGTTCGAACGGTTCGGGCAGTTGCTGCATTCTCCTACTGTGGGCCCTCCGGTGTGCATCCTCAAGGAGGCGCTCCGCACGACGGTCCATCAGGCGGCTGGGCGGGCAGCCCAGGCCCGGCATGGCGGTCAGGCGGCTGGGCGGGCAGCATCACCCGCCTCCAGGTCGAGCAGGAAGCGTTTGATGTCTGATCCCGCCGAGTACCCGGTCACACCGCCAGTGGACCTGATCACGCGGTGCCCCGGAATGATGATCGACAACGGGTTTACCCGGATAGCAGCACCAATGGCCCTACCCATCGACGGGTTTCCCAGTTGCGCGGCCAGTTCCTTGTAGCTGCGTGTTTCCCCGTAGGGGACGCCCAGAACAGCTCCCCAGACCTGCTGCTGGAAGTCGGTCCCGGTGGCGTGGACCGGCAGGCTAAAGGCCCGTCGCGTGCCCGCAAAGTAGGCCCGAAACTGCTCAGTTGCGCGCTCGAAGGTCGCCGCGTCGGCCTTCAGCCCTGCGGCGGTGATTGAAGTGTCCGCAGGATTCTTACCCCCAGATGGCAGGACCGGTGGTCCCACTGGTGTACCTGCAGCACTTTGCGCGACCGAGAGCGTGGCGAAGGGAACTCCGACGGCCGCTGGTACCGGCGGCGGGTCGTGGACCTCGTGGTAGACCGCCGTCAGGGCACCCCGTTCCACGACCAGCAGCAGCCTGCCGATCGGACTGGCAATGAACCTATGGGTTTTCATGGGTGGTTCCTCTCTTATCGGTGATTCCGCTGGGTGTTTCCGCGACGCCAGCCGCCGTCATCGGTCCGTTCCGCCAGGGCGCTGAGATCCAGGCGACTCAGTCCCGCCAGGACGTCGCGGACACTCAGGCCGGCGACCGACGCAAGCTTGTCGACGGTAGTGGAGGTCCGCACGGGTAGCGCATCGAGGAGGAGGAGATCTTCGACGCTGAGGCCATCGTGAACTGCCGGCTGTTGGTCGGGCTCTGGGACGGTCATGGCGCCGATCGGTCCGGCGAGTTCAGCGATCTCCGCGGCATCGGTGACGCAGACGGCACTTCCGTCGCGGAGCAGCCGATGGCATCCGGCCGAGTTGGCTGAATACACCGATCCCGGCACTGCTCCCACCGCCCGCCCCAACCCCGCCGCGTGGTGGGCGGTGTTCAGCGCGCCGGACCGCCACCGGGCCTCGACCACGACCGTCACCGCGCACAGGGCTGCGATGAGACGGTTGCGTTGCAGGAACCGCCACCGCGTCGGTGATGAGCCCGGCGGCACTTCAGCAATCAACAGCCCGCGACGCGCTGTCTCGCGGAGGAGCTGCTCGTTGCCCGCTGGGTAGTAGCGGTCAACGCCGCACGCAGTCACCCCGATGGTCGGCATCGGGCGATCCCCTCCCGCCGCGGCAAGCGCCGATCGGTGCGCCTGCGCGTCGATGCCATAGGCCCCGCCCGACACCACCGTGTAGCCACGTGTGACGAGGCCGGCGGCGAGGTCCCCGGTGACACCAGCCCCATAGGCTGTGCTGTCCCGCGAGCCGACAACCGCTACCATCCGATCGACTTCGGGCAGGCCCGCCGAGACGTCGCCGCGGACCCAGAGGCACGAGGGGGCCAAGAGTTGCAGGTCGTCGAGAGCTCCGGGCCACACATCACTTTCAGGGGTAAGGAGGAATCCGCCGAGCCGGTCGAGGGTTGCCAGGTCCCGGTCCGGCGCAAGGTCGGCGACCCGCGGTTTCCACCGCTCCAACGCCTCGTAAAACGTCTGCGCCCGGCCACTGATCCCCTGCGATTCGAGCAGTCCTGCCACCTCGCGTGCCACCTGGGGTCCTGCGGCTACGGAACCGGTAGCAATCTTCAACGCATCGACCGGTCCGACGGCGACGGTCAGGGCAAGCCCTACCGTGTCAGATGGCTCGAAGAGCCGGGAGAGAGCGGCTCGCGCCACAATGGTCGGGTCAATTGACAGTGTCACGATGGACTCTCCTGAAGTCGAAGGGTCAAAGCGACGTCCACGTCATGGGTGATGGGTGAGGTGCGTCCGCCCAGGTCAGCGAGGGTCCAGGCCACCCTCAACACCCGATCGTGGCCGCGCATCGTCAGTGTCTGCTGATCCATGGCCTTGTCCACCGGTGCCGTCACAGATCTGGGGAGTTTGAGCTCGTCGTTCAGCACTGCCGAGGACATTTCGGCGTTGGTCGTGGCATCCCACTTGGCAAGACGGTCCCGTTGGGCAGCGCGCGCGGCGGCCACCCTCGCTGCGACGATGTGCGACGCTTCGGCGGCGGAGCCGTCAGCGTAATCGGCAAGGGAAACCCGTGCCACGGCAAGTTGAAGATCGACCCGGTCGAGCAGCGGTTGGGACAGGCGGTTGAAATATCGGCGACGCTGTTCTGCTGTGCACACGCAATCAATTCCCTTCCCGCTGGCGAGCCCGCAGGGACAGGGGTTCAATGCCAGCACGAGCTGAAACCGGGCAGGGTAGGAGGCTGTGCCGGCGGAGCGATGCAGCACCAGCTCTCCACTTTCCAGCGGTTCTCGCAACGCCTCAAGGACACCGCGCTGGTATTCGGGTGCCTCGTCAAGGAAGAGGACACCCCGGTGAGCGCGTGAGGCCGCGCCGGGGCGTGGGATGCCGCTTCCCCCGCCGATGATTGAGGCGGTCGACGCCGTGTGGTGGGGGCTTTCAAAGGGCGGACGCCGCTGCAACCCCCGACAGGAGAGGACCCGTCCCAGCGAATGGATGGCTGTCACCTCCATTGCCTCCTCATCGTTGAGGTCGGGGAGAATGCCGGGCATCCGTTCAACCAGCATCGTTTTTCCGGCGCCGGGCGGGCCCACCATCATCATGTGGTGGGCACCTGCCGCCGCGATTTCGACGGCGAAGCGGGCCAGGGATTGGCCGGCAATGTCAGCCATGTCCTTGAGCGGTGTCCGGACTGGGAGCGAAGCGGGCGGCGGCGGCAGCACCGGGTCCACGATGGGCTCGGGGAGCCTCACTTGGGTGGCGTCAGCCCCGAAGGCCAGGAACACCTCGGCCAGGCTGGCGAAACCCTTTACCTCAGCCTGCGGGACGAGGGCCGCCTCGCCGTAATTGCCGGCGGACACGACAAACCGCGTGTACCCAGCCTTGACCCCGGCCATGACGGCGGGCAGCACGCCGCTGACTGGCCGGAGCCGACCGTCGAGGCCCACCTCAGCAATGAAGACCGTGTCCGCGCAGCCGCGGACATCCCCGGCGGCCGCCAGTGCTGCCATCACGATAGCCAAATCGAAACCCGAGCCCTTTTTGTGCAGGGACGCGGGGATCAGGTTCACTGTGATTTTCCGGCGGCTCAGGGGAAGTCCAGCGTTGCGGGCGGCGGCCCTGATCCGTTCACGGGCCTCATTCAGGGACGCGTCGGGGAGTCCCAGGATGACGAAGGCGGGAAGGGTTTGCCCGATGTCGGCTTCCACCTCGACGATGTAGCCGTTGAGTCCAACCAGCGACACGGCGTAGGTGCGTCCCAGCGGCATCAGGACACCGCCCGCAGGTACTCGATCTGTGGACTGCCGGTACCGTCGTCGACCACTGCCACAGCATCCACCCGTACCTCGGGGAAACGCAGGTCATGGGCCAGGGCCCATTGAGCTGCCAGCAGATGGAGCCGCTGCAGCTTCGCCGCACTGATGCCCTCCAGCGGGTGCCCAAAATCCAGTGAAGAGCGGGTCTTCACCTCAATGATCACCAGGGTGGAGCCATCAATGGCCACCAGATCGATCTCACCGAGCGGGCACCGCCAATTGTGATCCACCAGGTGCACCCCAGCAGCCTCAAGATACGCTGCCGCCAGCGCCTCTCCCCTGCGGCCCAGCCTGTCTTTCGCCAACATCACAACACCTCCGGTTCCAGCCTGCTACGGGTGGCGCCGGAGGTGTTGTGATCTATCGGTTATGTGGGAAAAGCCAGCGGCACCCGTCCTGTGCAGGACGGGTGCCGCTGACGACTGCCCGGCAGAGATAGACGACCGGCAGCGATCGAGGTTGGATCGCCTTAGACCGGCGAACGCTCCAGGACGGAGTCGATCTGACCCATCGCTTCCTTGATGCCTTCTTCCATTCCCATGGCGATCATCTTTTCCAGCTGATCCAGGCTTTCGAAACTCGACACCGTGGTCATCCGGGTTCCGCCGTCGATGGCCTCGAAGGTGACTGCCCCATGGGTGGTTCCCAGCTCGTCCACCGGGTTCCCGTTGTCATCGGCGAAGCCATCATCGAACTCAAGATGAGTCGGCTCGTTGATGGCGGTGAACTTCCACCAACCGCGGCTTGTCTCCCCGTTGGGGCCGGTCATGAAATACCCAGCCTTCCCGCCCGGCACGAAGTCGTGGCTGTCGAAGGTTGCCGGCCAGGTGGGTGGCCCCCACCAGCGTTCGAGTTGTCGCGGGTCCGCCCAGACCTGCCAGAGCCGCTCGGCGCTCGTTTCAAACTCGGCAATGATGGTGAGGGTCAATGCCTCAAGGTCTTTGTGTGAACTGATAACGGTCATGATGGTGATGTCCCTTCTTCCTCAGCCAGGATGGCGGAAATCCGGTCGACGCGGTGCCGCCAGATCGTCTCGTACTCCTCGAGCAGCCGCCGTGCCCGTCTCAAGCCATCGAGATGAACCCGCACAATCTGCTCCCTTCCGCGCTTCTCTTTTGTCACCAGGGAGGCGCGTTCCAGAACTGCCACATGCTTTTGCACTGCGGCGAAACTCATGGCGTAGTGGGCAGCCAAACCGGACACTGAATAGTCACTGACCAGCGCCCGGGCGACAATGTCCCTCCGGGTAGCGTCAGCTAATGCCTGAAACAGGCGGTCCACTTCGACGTCGGATAACTCACCTACAACCATACGGTTGTACGTTAGCGGACCCTGAAATGAACGTCAACAGGTTTCGGATTTTCGCCCCCGATCTCCGGGGACAGGGTGGCGCAGACAAGCCGGCGACCAGTTACTCCCAGCACGACCAGGTTGACGACGTCGTCGCTATCCCCGACGCTGGCGGTTGGCCAAGCGTTCGTGGTGGAGGGAAGCTAAGGGCGGGGTGGCCCTGCACCCCTCCCCAGAAACCGGTTCAGTTCCCGAGCGGGCCGTCTTTGGGCAGGGCGATGTCGTCTGACTTGGTCAGTTCCTCGACGTTGACGTCCTTGAAGGTGATCACCCTGACGTTCTTCACGAACCGCGCCGTGCGGTAGACATCCCACACCCACGCGTCCTGGAGTGTCAGATCGAAGTAGATCTCGCCGTCGGCCGACCGTGCCTGCAGGTCGACATGGTTGGCCAGGTAGAAGCGGCGTTCGGTTTCCACCACGTAGCTGAACAGCCCGACGACGTCGCGGTACTCACGGTAGAGCTGCAGCTCCATGTCGGTTTCATAGTTCTCAAGATCCTCAGCGCTCATGTCCCCATCATCCCCCAATTTCCATCGGCGGCACGCTGATTCTGTCCCTGGTCCCCAACCGCCATGTGGTGCGGTGCAAGCCGGTGGGGCCCAGTCCGTCGATCGCCGCACGGTGACCAACGGTGGCGTACCCCTTGTTGATCTCCCAACCGTACTGGGGATGATCGGCCGCGTACGAGACCATCATGGCGTCCCGCTCCACCTTGGCCAGCACGCTGGCTGCTGCCACGCTCAGGCATTGCAGATCGGCCTTGATCCGGGTGTGGACGGGGACATCACATCCCGTAAAGATTTCCGTGTCCAGCGCGTCAACGTCGAGACTCCCGGTTTCCAGAGTCTCGGCGTCGAACAGGGCGGCTTGCTCACGCGGCGACAGCCAGTCGTCGTTGCCGTCAAGGATCACAGCATCGGGCCGGGCAGTGACAATAACCTGCGCCCAGGCGCGGTTTCCCGCCAGCTGCAGTGCACGCATCAGTCCGACGTCGTCGATCTCGGCCGCGGTCGCATGCCCCACGCCGTAGGCCAGCGCCCACTTCTGGATTCTTGGCACCAGCTTCACCCGGTCCGCCGGCGACAGCAGCTTGCTGTCGCGGACTCCCCTGAGCCCTTTCACGGCGCTCAGATCAATCACCACGAGTCCCACCGAGACCGGGCCGGCAAGGGCCCCCCTGCCCACCTCGTCGCATCCGGCCAGGTACCGGTGGCCAGCCTCGAGGAAGGACCGTTCAAAGCGGAGGGTCGGAGCGGCTGACTTCATCGCGACGAAGGAGCCGTCTCGTCCGGTGCAGCGGATGGTGCAGGAACGCTATCGAAAACGTCAGGATAGTTGCCGAGGAACCCTGCCCGGTCCAGCGGCCAGGCGATGACCGCCGCTTTCCCCTCGATGTCTTCGACGTCGATGAACCCGGAGTTCGGCTTGTCCATGTTGGCCCGCGAGTCAGCTGAGGCGTTGCGATGATCGCCCATCACCCAGATTTTTCCTTCAGGAACTGTTACGTCGAACTCGGTGTCGGAGGGGCTCGCACCGGGGAAGAGGTACGGCTCCTCAAGTGGTTCGCCGTTCACGGTGATCCGCCCGTCGTCGTCGCAGCACACCACCCGGTCACCGGCCATCCCGATGACGCGCTTCACCAGATGCTGCTGGGTATCGTCCGGGAGGAGTCCGACGAAAATGATCCCGTCTTTGACCCAGTTGGAGCCGGGCCCCGTACCGGGCGGCGGTGCGGGCAGCCAGCCTTCCGTGTCCTGGAAGACGACGACGTCGCCGCGCTGCAGATCGAACGGGGCGGGAACGAGCTGATTGACGAAGATGCGGTCGTCAATCTCGAGGGTGTTCTCCATTGAGCCTGACGGGATAAAGAACGCCCTGAACAGGAAGGTCTTGATGAGGAAGGACAGCAGGATCGCGATGCCCACAATGATGAGAATTTCTTTGAGCCAGCCACCCAGGCCGCGGGCGCCGTCGTCCGCCTTCTTCTTTTTCGAGGAGCCGCGACGGTGGGTGCCCGACGAAGCGCGGGTGGCATCCGGACGGGCGTCAGCGTCGTCGTTGGGCTTGCCGGGGATGCTCGTTGCCATCTGCTGGTCACTACCTCAAGTTGGTGGTCGGTCAATCGGTGAAACGTTCAATGGGGCCGTATCGTGAGAGCGGCCAGATCGTGTGCACGGCCCGCCCGAGGACCCGGTCGGTAGAGACCAGTCCCCCACCCGGTGCCCCCAGCAGCGACCGCGAGTCGAATGAGGCGGAACGGTGGTCACCCATCACCCACAATTTACCCTGTGGGACCTCCACCTCGAACTGTTGGTCGCTGGGTGCGTCCGAGGGGAAAACGTAGGGCTCCTCGAGCGGGTTCCCGTTCACCTCGACCGGCCCGCCCGGCGTGCTGCAGCAGGACACCGTGTCGCCGCCAACGCCGAGCACCCGCTTGACGTAGACGGTGTCGCTGCCGGAGACGCCCAGCCAGTGACCGATGGTGCCGAAGATTTCGGCAGTCCCGCCTCCACTGATCGGGTCGAAGGACCCCCGGCCGTCGAAGACGATGACATCTCCGCGCTGCGGTTCCCCGTCGATCCGGGAAACCAGAACCCGGTCCCCTTCCTCAAGAAGCGGCTGCATCGATTCGGAGGGAATGTAGTAGATGTCCGCTACCGTCGCCCTCAGAACCGAGGCCAGCACCACTGCAATAAGGAGGGCGGACAGCACAAAACGCCAGCCCCGAAAGGGCCGGCGTTCCGGTTGTGCACCCGCAGCGTGCCTGGGACGATCTGATCCAGGCATGGTGCGGTTCAAAAAGGGGTGTTACTTGGCGGTCTTGGGTTCGCGCTTTTCCTTGATCTTGGCGGCCTTGCCGCGCAGATCGCGCATGTAGTACAGCTTCGCGCGGCGAACGTCGCCGCGTGAGACGACCTCGATCTTGTCGAGGACTGGGGAGTGAACCGGGAAGGTACGCTCCACGCCAACACCGAAGCTGACCTTGCGGACGGTGAAGGTTTCGCGAAGCCCGTCGCCCTGGCGGCCAACAACAAAGCCCTGGAAGATCTGAACACGGGTGTTCTTGCCTTCAATGATGTTGACGTGCACCTTGAGGTTGTCACCGGCGCGGAATGCGGGAATGTCGGTACGCAGTGATGCTGCGTCGACGGAGTCAAGAATATGCATGGATGTTGCTCCTGGTGAACGCCACAGGTCATTCACGTTGGTCACAACGGTCAAGGCCTAGGCAATGTCCGCCGAAAATTAGGAGACCAGCAAACCCTTAGGTGGGCCGCCGGCGTGTCAGCCTGTCAGTAGTTCTCCCCCTGTGGCAGGGAACAACCCAGTAGACACAAAGTTCAATTATGCCATATGGATCGGCTGGCTCAGTCAACGCTTTCCGGGGCGTTCACCGGTTGGCGGGTCAGCCCGCCGTCGACGACGACGTATCCCAGCTTCGCTAGTGCCGCCAGGTCCGCTTTGCTCAACGTCTCGGTCGGCAGCCCCTCCAGCAGGTCCGGCCGGCGCTGGGCGGTGCGGCGGAACTGTTCATCGCGCCGGAACTGGGCGATCCGCGCGTGGTTGCCGCTGAGCAGAACCTCGGGGATGCCGCGGCCACGCCAGTCGGACGGCTTGGTGTAGACCGGATACTCCAGCAGTCCATCGGAGTGGGACTCTTCGACGAGTGACTCAGGATTACCCACCACCCCGGGCAGCAACCGGCCCACAGCCTCCACCATCGCGAGCACGGCAACCTCGCCGCCGTTGAGGACGTAGTCGCCCAGGCTCACCGGCCGGACATCGAACTGGTCACCGGCCCACTCGATGACCCGTTCATCGATCCCTTCATACCTGCCACACGCGAAGGCGAGGTGTGGTTCCTCAGCTAGGTCGTGGGCCATCTGCTGAGTGAACACCGCTCCCGCCGGGGATGGCACAATCAGCACCGGGCGGCCCTCGGCCGGCGACCCGTCGATCACTGACTGCAGCGCCAGCGCCCACGGTTCAGGCTTCATCACCATGCCGGCGCCACCACCGTAAGGGGTGTCATCGACGGTGCGGTGGCGGTCGGTGGTGAAACTGCGCAGGTCATGAACCCGCAGATCGAGCAACCCATCCTGCCGTGCCTTGCCGATGAGGGACAGGTCGAGGGCAGCCAGATACTCCGGGAAGATACTGACGACGTCGATGCGCACCTAGCGTCCGCTGCCCTCGGTGCTGGCTGCGGCATCGGTGGCCGAGTCGGCCGGGGCTGACGCGCCAGCGGCGGGGGCGTCGTCGTCGAGGTCGCTGACCTCTCCATCGTCCGGGCCCGCCTGGTTGGAGCCCGGCAGGTTCAGTTCGAACAGGCCCGCCGGTGGGGTGAGCAGCACGTAGCCGCCCGCCACATTGACCTCGGGCACAATCTCGTTGACAAAGGGGACCAGCGTCTCGTGACCGGCTGAGGTTTCGACGATCAGCAGATCCTGCACCTCGAGGGTGCGAAGTCCGCTGACCTTGCCGACGACGTCGCTGCCGACCCGCGCCTCAAGGCCCACCAACTCGTGCTCGTACCAGGCGTCGTCGTCGTCATCCTCGGCCTCATCGCTATCGATGAAGAGCTTGGCTCCGCGGAGGGTTTCGGCGGCATTACGGTCGGCGTACCCGTCGAAGCCGAGGATGAGGATGTCCTTGTTCCAGCGGGCGCCGCTGATCGTCAGCGGGCCGAGGGTCGCCGGTTCGGCGCGAAAGATGGCTCCGGGCTCAAACCTGTCCTCCGGCGCGTCGGTGAACAGCTGCACGGTGACCTCGCCGCGAATACCGTGGGGCTTGCCGATCCTGGCAACCTGTACTTCCATCTGACACTCCTGGGGTAGGTGGGCATAAATTTGGCCCCTCCACCATTATCCGGTGCGGGGCCAAACCTAATGAATGCTGCGGTGAAGCAGTGTGCTGAAGCGCTGTTAGCCTCGGCGGCGGTCCGTATCGACGACGTCCACGCGTACCGGTTCGCCATCGGCGAGGGCTGACACAACGGTGCGCAGTGCGCGGGCTGTGCGGCCCTGCCGGCCAATGACGCGACCCAGATCGTCCTGATGAACCCGCACCTCGAGGGTTTCCCCACGGCGGTTGTTCTTCAGGGAAACCTTGACATCATCAGGACTGTCGACGATTCCCCGGACGAGATGTTCCAGCGCTTCTGCCAGCAATTTACTTGGCCTCGGCGGTTTCCGCCTCGGCTTCGGCTGGTGCCTCGGCGTCGGACTTCTTGGCCTTGGGGGTGATGGCTTCAGGAACGATTACCGAACCCTTTTCAGGGGCGACGAAGGTTTCCTTGGGAGCCTTGGTCTTCAGGGTTCCCTCCTGGCCTTCGAGTCCCTTGAACTTCTGCCAGTCACCGGTGATCTTGAGCAGCACGGCAACCTGCTCGGTTGGCTGTGCGCCAACTCCGAGCCAGTACTGCGCGCGGTCCGACTTGATCTCGATGAACGAGGGCTCCTCGGTGGGGTTGTACTTACCGATCTCCTCGAGGGCACGGCCATCACGCTTGGCGCGTGCATCCATGACGACGACACGGTAGAAAGGTGCGCGGATTTTACCCATGCGCTTCAGGCGAATCTTTACGGCCACTGTTGTGGTCACTCCTTGATGATCTAAAGGGGTGAACCCTACTCAGTGCTCCCGTGGGGCGGGCCACCTCTGAGGGTTCAAAAGGACAAGATGCGCGCGCAGAGAGAGGGGCTGCCCGGATCGAGTACAGGTCTATTGTGCCAGATCCCTGACTCCAGCACGAATCACGCCACGCTAGCTGACGGCCACGCGTATTTTGTTGTTCCACGGGTCGTTGAAGCGTAGTTCGCTGCCGGTGTGGTGGTTGTCGATGCCAGCGACCTTCAGGCGGTCGGCCAGCGCACCGACGTGGTCTTCAGCGGGTACGCGAATGAGTACTTCACCCAGGCCCAGCGTGTCTTTGCGGCGTCCGGCGCCGCGACTGTTCCACACGTTCATGGCCATGTGGTGGTGGTATCCCCCGGCCGAGACAAACAGGGCTTGGCCGTGCCAGCCGGCGGTGCGTTCGAAGCCGAGTGTGTCCACATAGAACGTGCCGGCCGTTTCGACATCCCCGACCTGCAGGTGGACGTGCCCGACGACGGCGGCCGCCATTTTCCGGGCTGTCACCGCTTCCTGGGTCAGGTGGTCCCGCAGGTAGTCATCGGCTGGAAGCCGGAGGCTGTCCATGACAACGGACTTGCCTGGAGTCTTTCCGGTGGTGTCGGCGCTCCACTGCCAGGACTCGCGGGGCTTGTCGAAGTAGAGCTCAATCCCGTTGCCCTCCGGGTCGGTGAAGTAGAACGCCTCGCTGACCAAATGGTCGGCGCTGCCCACGTACAGACCGGCGTCGTACTGGGCCGTAGCGGCGACGGTGGCGGCCAACGCTGACCGGTCGTCAAAGAGGAGCGCGGTGTGGAACAGTCCGGCTTCGCCCTGGGCGGGAAGCTGGAGGCCTTCGGCCGGGGCGAGCTGGATCAGCGGCGTGTTTGCTCGTCCGAGGTTGACGCCCTCGCTGGTTTCCTCGATGACTTCGAGTCCAAGGGCACGTTGGTAGTAGTCGGACATCTTGGGCAGGTCGCCGACCTTGAGCAGTACGGTGCCCATCGACAGGTCATTGGGCAAAAGATCCTGGGGGTTCGTCACGGGGTTCTCCTTTGGCTGACGCGTTATCAGAGTCAACTACTTGAAGCTTCAAGTTATTCCCGCCTGGTGGCGGCGGGCACTTGCTGACGGCGACAGCGCTGCGCGCATGACGACGCGCTGGCCGATCAGGTCGAGCCCGATGGCTTCTTCATGCAGTCGCACCTCCAGCAGCGCCGGGGACAGGTCAGTGACCTGCCCGAATCCGCAGCTCGCATAGAACGGCGCATTGAACAGTACATTGGCGAAAGTCGTCAGGGTCATCGAGGTGTAGCCCTGTAACCGGGCCCAGTCCTTTGCGGCTTCGACCAGGGCTCTGCCGATCCCCTGGCCTGCGCGATGCGGGAGGACGGCCAGTTGCTCAAGGTGGGCGCCGCCGTCGAGCTCCTCCAGGCGGGCGAACCCGACACAGGGACGCCCGGCAACCAGCAGTTTGAGCGAGCGTGCCAGCTCGGTCCGCGAGGCTCCGGCGGGTAGCGACACCGGCAGGGGTGCGCCGTCAATAGAGGTGAGCAGTGAGTCAGCCGCCGTCTCGATTGCTGGCATGAAGGCAATATCCAGCGGCTCGGCGTCGCGGATGCTGATCATGCGGTCAAGTGTAGGGGCGGGTGCTGGGGCCCGCAGCCTGCAGGTGGGAATCCCGACATCTCGGGCCGATATGCCGCTCACCGCAGTCCAGGCTGACGTCCGGTGCCCGGATTGCCCACCATGATGGGCGTGTCAGTCGGAGGATGTGTTTCAGTCAACCGGAATTGCGTGCGCACTGATGAAGTCGCGCAGCAACGTGTCCCCTTCGGGAGTGTCTTGCGGTCGGTGGCCGCCTGGGGCGACGACGTGCTGTGCGCCGGTGACCACCAGGTAGTCGGCGATCTCCTCGTAGAGCGGCTCCCAGCCACCGGTCACGATCAAGGTCGGAACTCCGGGGACGATATCCAGTGGGGCCTCCCACGGCGGCGACTGCAGTCTCATCCGGCGCGCCGCGCGGCGGGCCTCGGAGGTGGCCGGTTGACGCGCGTCGGTGGAAAACACGAGGCGCACGAACTCCTGCAGGAACGCTTCATCCGACAGGGAATCCCGGCGGTCATACAACGGACTAACCAGTGCCCGGTGAGCGGCGGTGGCTGGCAGGTCGGCGGTGAGGGACAGGCAAGCGGGCTCGACGAGCACCAGCGACCGGACCAGGTCGGGCCGGTCGACGGCCGCCATCATCGCCGAAATAGCGCCCTGCGAATGCGTCACCAGATGCCCGCCGTCGCCGAGGGCATCGATGACAATCCGCTGATCCTCGACAAAATTGGTGGGCAGCGGGTCAGCTCCGGCCTCGAATCCGTGGCGGCGCAGGAAGAGGCAGTCGTAGCTACTCGCCAGGGCGTGCTGGGTTGGCCACGCGGCGGCGCCAAAGCTCCCGCTGCCGTGCACAAACACGAGTCGTTCCTGGGTCATTGCGCCGTTCTTAGGGTTTCCGTGATGGATGAGTCAACACTAATGACGGTTTTCGCGCTGAAAAGTGGTCATTTCTGTTGACTCACCCCGGGGTGTTTTTGGGGCGACCCCGCGTGACTCGATCCAGGGGCGGGCTACTTGCCGAGGAACTTGTCGAAGCCCTTCGGGAGGTTGAGGGACGACGGGTCGAAGTCGTTTTGCGCGCCGAAGGCTGCTCCGGACGGAACCGATGGCCGGTTGCGCCGGGCCTCGGCGTCGACCCGTTCCTGGGCAGCCTTCGCCGGGTTGCCCGACTTCGCCTTCTTCTTCCCCTTGGCCACAGCCTTGCCCTTGCGCGCCCCACCGTTGAACCCGCCGGGCCCTGCCATACCAGGCATCCCCGGAATTCCCCCGCCGGACGCCATCTTCTTCATCATCTTCTGCGCCTGGCCGAAACGCTCCAGCAGGCCGTTGACCTCCGAGACGTGGACGCCCGAACCGCGGGCGATCCTGGCGCGGCGCGACCCGTTGATGATCTTCGGTGCTACCCGCTCATGCTTGGTCATGGACCGCACGATCGCCTCAACGCGGTCAATTTCACGCTCATCGAAGTTTTCCAGCTGTTCGCGCATCCCGGCGGCGCCGGGCATCATCATGAGCATCTTCTTCATGGAGCCCATGTTGCGGATCTGCTGCATCTGCGCCAGGAAGTCGTCGAGCGTGAAGTCCTCCTGGTCGGAGAACTTCTGCGCCATCCGCGCGGCTTCGTCCTTGTCCCAGGACTTCTCCGCCTGCTCGATCAGCGTGAGGATGTCACCCATGTCTAGGATGCGTGAGGCCATCCGGTCGGGGTGGAACAGCTCGAAGTCGTTCAGGCCCTCACCGGTCGACGCGAACATGACCGGCTTTCCGGTGACCGAAGCCACCGAGAGCGCCGCACCACCGCGGGCGTCGCCGTCGAGCTTGGTCAGGACGACGCCGGTGAAGTTGACGCCCTCGTTGAAGGCCTGCGCCGTGTTGACGGCGTCCTGGCCGATCATCGCGTCAATCACGAACAGCACTTCGTCCGGGTTGACGGCATCGCGGATATCGGACGCCTGCTGCATCAGCTCGGCGTCAATGCCCAGCCGGCCAGCGGTATCAACGATGACGACGTCGTACAGCTTGCTGCGTGCCTCGGCAACACCGGCCCGGGCAACGGAGACGGGGTCGCCGGTGGCGGTTTCAAATTCGGAGCTGACGCCCGGGTGCGGTGCGAAGACCGGCACTCCGGCACGCTCACCATTGACCTGCAGCTGCTTGACGGCGTTGGGGCGTTGCAGGTCACACGCGACGAGGAGTGGGCTGTGGCCCTGGCCCTTGAGCCACTTGGCCAGCTTCCCGGCAAGGGTGGTCTTACCCGCACCCTGAAGACCGGCCAGCATGATGACGGTCGGCGGATTCTTGGCGAGACGGATCCGGCGGGTTTCGCCACCAAGGATGCCGACGAGCTCCTCGTTGACGATCTTGACAACCTGCTGGCCCGGATTCAGCGCCTGCGAGACCTCAAGCCCCAACGCGCGTTCCTTGACCTTGGCGGTGAATTCGCGGACCACCGTGACCGCGACGTCGGCGTCGAGCAGGGCGCGACGGATCTCGCGAACTGTGGCGTCGACGTCGGCTTCGGAGAGCCGGCCTTTCCCACGGAGGTTCTTGAAAGTTTCTGTCAACCGGTCAGAGAGTGAATTGAACACGTGCCGTGAACTGCTTTCCTCGATGGATGATGGATCTGCTATCAAGGGTACCAACTGGGGCAGCTGGCGGCTTGCGGGACATCCCGGGGGCGAGGTGGCAGGGTGGTGCTGTGGAAACGCATACAAATTCAGTCCAGGACCACACGTCGCTCTCCCCCGATCAGGAGGTGGCAACGCTGCTCATCCTCGGCGCGTCGGGTGATCTGACCGGCAGGCTATTGCTGCCCGGGCTCGCCCGGCTGGTGCGGCACGGCCGCGCCGATGGCCTCCACCTGGTGGGTGCCGGCTCCGATGACTGGACCGCCGAACGGTGGGCGACGCGGCTCACGGACTCCTTCGCCGCAGCGGCCGAGGACGCCGACGACGACGGCCGGGCGGCGCTCGACAAGCTCAGGACCACGAGCGAATACCGGCAGCTTGACGTGACAGCACCCGGAGCGCTGGCCCGGCTCGTCGCCACGCTGCCGGGTCCGGTAGCCCTGTACTTCGCGTTGCCGCCGGCGATCAGCGAGAAGGCGTGCGAGCTGCTCTCCCCCAGCGACCTGCCCGCCGGCACCCGGCTGGTGATGGAAAAGCCGTTCGGCACCGATCAGGCGGCGGCGTTCCGGCTCAATGAGACGCTGACCCGCCTGGTTCCCGAGGATCACATCCACCGGGTGGATCACTTCCTGGGTAAAGCCACGGTGCTGAACATCCTTGGCCTCCGGTTTGCCAACCGCCTGCTCGAGCCGGTCTGGAACAACCTCCACATCGATCGGGTGGAGGTGGTGTACGACGAAGATCTGGCCCTGGAGGATCGAGCCCGCTATTACGACGGCGCCGGCGCCCTCCGTGACATGATCCAGAGCCATCTGCTGCACGCCGTGGCCATCCTGGCCATGGAATCGCCCGTGAGCCTGCACGAGCGCGACCTCAGGGACGGGATCGGCGCCGTGCTGCGTGCCAGCGAGGTTGACTCCGACTTTGCCCACAGCACCCGGCGCGCCCGGTACACGGCCGGCAGCATCGGCGGACGGAGCATTCCTGATTACGCTGCCGAGGCCGGCGTTGACCCCACCCGCAAGACTGAAACGCTCGCCGAGATCACCGTCTCGATCAACAATGCGCGGTGGGCCGGCGTGCCGTTCATCCTCCGGTCCGGGAAAGCGCTCGGCGGGAAACGCAAGGAAGCGCTCGTCACATTCAAACCGGTGAGCCACCTGCCCACCGGTTTCACCGGACAGGACATGCCCACCCGGCTGCGAATCGGATTCGGACCCGAGACGCTGCAACTCGAGATTGATGTCAACGGCCCGGGGAACATCTTCTCCCTGGACCGTGCGGTCCTTGAGACCGAGCTCAACGCCTCGGAACTGCTGCCCTACGGTGAAGTCCTCGAAGGGGTGCTGACCGGCGACCCCACCCTGTCCGTTCGGGGGGACACCGCTGAAGACTGCTGGCGGATCGTGGATCCGGTGCTCGACGCCTGGGCTGCCAACGAGGTGCCGCTGGACGAATATCCCGCCGGGTCGTCGGGGCCAGCCACCTGGGAGAAGTAGCCGGGTCCTTAACCGCCGAAGTCACCCTTCACCTCCGGATACCCGCTGGTCGGCGGTGACCCCGGAGGTAAAGGGTGACTTCAACCGGTGTGGTGGGCTTAGAGTGCGGCGTCGCCGCGTTCCCCGGTGCGGACGCGGACGGCGTCCTCCACCGGGATCACCCAGACCTTCCCGTCACCGGCCCGACCGGTGTTGGCAGTTGAGACCAGGACGTCAACAATGTCAGTGACCCAGGCGTCTGCGACGAGGACCTCGACGCGGATTTTCTGGAGCAGATCGACAGTGTATTCAGCGCCGCGATACACCTCGGTGTGGCCGCGCTGTCTTCCGTAGCCGCTTGCCCCGCTGACCGTGAGGCCCTGTACCCCGTAGGTTTCCAGGGCTCCGCGGACGCCGTCGAGCTTATCCGGGCGGACGATTGCTGTTACCAGCTTCATGAGTTCACCTTTTCCGAAGTACTCTCGGTTGCTGCAACATTGTTGGTGGGATGGAACTGTCCGCCGACGCCGAGGCCGCCGAATTCATAGGCCGTCTCTGCGTGCTCCGAGAGGTCGACGCCGGATACCTCGTTGTCAGCGGTGACGCGGAATCCGATGGTCTTGTGGATACCGAGACCGATGATGGCTGTCATGACTGCGGACAGGGTGATGGCTACCAGGACGGAAACGACCTGGGCCAGGAGCTGGCCGCCGCCACCGCCGTAGAAGAGTCCTCCGCCTTCGCCGTCAACAGGCATGGCGATGAATCCGAGGGCGATGGTGCCGAGGGTGCCGGCCACCAGGTGGACGGCGACGACGTCGAGCGAATCGTCGAAGCCGAGCTTGTACTTGAGGCCGACGGCGAGGGCACACAGTGCACCGGCGACCAGACCGAGGCCGATGGCGCCGATGGGGCTGACGTTGGCGCAGGCGGGGGTAATAGCAACAAGGCCGGCGACGATACCCGAGGCAGCGCCCAGGGAGGTGGGCCGTCCGTCACGGAAGCGTTCAAGTACCAGCCAGCCGACCATTGCGGCGGCTGGGGCAACCATGGTGTTGACCCAGATCAGACCGGCTTCTTCGGCAGTGCCTGCGGCGCCGCCGTTGAATCCGAACCAGCCGAACCACAGCAGTGCTGCGCCGAGCATGACCAGGGGGACATTGTGGGGGCGCTGTGCAGGATCCTTGCCGAAGCCCTGCCGCTTGCCGAGGATGATGGCCAACACCAGTGCTGCAACACCCGCGCTGATGTGGACTACCGTGCCACCAGCGAAGTCGATGGCTTCACCCACTGCGCCGCCGATTGCGCCGTCGGCGCTGAGGAGTCCGCCGCCCCAGACCATGAAGGCCAGGGGGCAGTAGACGACGGTGACCCAGATGGGGACGAAGAGTGACCAGGCGCCGAACTTGGCGCGGTCGGCGATGGCGCCGCTGATGAGCGCGACGGTGATAATGGCGAAGGTGACCCCGTAGCCGGCCCCGATCATGTCCTCGGTGCCGATCAGGCCTTCGAGGCCGAAGGAGGCGAAGGGATTACCGAAAAGCTGGGCGACGCCGTCGCCCCCTGTCATGGAGTACCCCCAGAGAACCCAGACAATGCCGACCAGACCGACGGCGATGAAACTCATCATCATCATGTTCAGTGCGGCCTTGGCGCGCGTCATGCCGCCGTAGAAGAATGCCAACCCTGGTGTCATCAAAAGCACCATGGCGGCCGAAATCATTACCCAGACGTGACCTGCTGTCAGATCCATCGTCACATCCTCTCGCGAGTGGCGGGGAGATCCCGCAAGTGCAAGTCTGCCCGGGCCGTGTTTCCGTGCCGTGAACGAATTGATTGCCGGGAGGTTACAGAACTCTCACTGCGGTAAAGACTGCGTGACAGCTATGTTTCGGGCAGGTGAACTGGCCCTCAATTCGGCCCGGGTCACTGGACTGGAGACCCCGCCGGGGGTAGAGAAGGAAGGAGGCTGCGGGCTGGTTAGACTGGCTTAGAGCTGACAACGATGGAGAATAATGTCCGAATACCCTGATAGCCCCGCGCCTGATCCGTTACCGGAGGAGACCGGGCACGCCGCTGCCCGGCGCACCCGGCCCAGCCCCAAGGTGATGGTCGCTGCTGGCCTGGCGACCGTTGTGGTCCTGATCGGCGCCGGCGTGGGCATCACTGCCCTGGTCCAGGATGACGATCCAGCGGCGACACCGCCGTCGTCGCCCGCGACCACCAGCGCCGCACCTGTCGAGACCACTCCCGCACCCTCCCCCACACCCACGCCGACTCCGACGCCGGCCGAGCCGCTCCCGCCGGCCCCCACCGTGTTCTACGAGCAGGCTGGCCCACCGGCCGGTTCACCGCTGGACGCCGTCGAGCCGATGACCATCAGCGTGACCGATGAACCGACCGGCACCGAGCTGCCGTCCAACCTCATTGGCCTGTCACTGGAAGCCACCGATCTGGCGGATCCGCGGATGTCCGGCGACAATCCGGAAATCGTCGCGAGCCTGTCCGGTCTGGGACGCCCGATGCTCCGCTTCGGCGGCAACGCCGTGGACCGCCGGTTCTTCTGGACCTCATCGAACGAAGCAATTCCGGGCAACCTTGAGGGGGACAAGGCGCATCCGGTGCGTGCTGCCGGTCCGGCCGACCTGGAGCGGGTCAACACTCTCCTGGAAGCGGCAGACGCCACGATCAGCCTGACCGTGGACATGGGCAACTACGATCCCGAGCGCGCCGCTGATATGACCAAACACGCCGCCAACATTTTCGGTGACCGGCTGGTGGGAATCACCATCGGCAACGAACCCAACGGCTACCCCACCAACGGTCTCCGGCCTTCCGACTGGGGAATCCCCGATTACCTGGACGAGCTGAAGGCCTACGCGGACGCCATGTATGAGGTTGCGCCAGAGGTGCGGATTGTTGGCCCGGGCACGTACGCGGAAGCCTGGTGGGAACCGTTCACCCAGGCGGACCTGCAGCAGGAGAAGATCCTCTCGTTCCACCACTACCCGCTGTCGCAGTGCGACGGATCCAACGATCCGTTGGGCGAACCCATCATGGAGAACCTGATGGCTTCGGCAATCCACGACCGCGCCGAAGACTACCGCCGCGCAGCGCTCGCCCCGGCGAAGGAAGCCGGACTGGAAACCTGGATCCCCGAAACCGGGATCTCGGCCTGCCCCGGGTCAAACGAAACCACCAAGACCCATGCATCAGCGCTGTGGAGCGTCGACTATGCGCTGAGCGCAGCGCAGATCGGCATTCCCCGGCTGAGCTTCCACAGCTCGTTGCTGACCTGCGAGGGTGGTCCACCCATGTCGTCCATCTGCTCGGGCGGCGCCTACCTGCAGCCGGATGCGACCTTCAACGAGCGGGCCAACTACTACGGCCTCTCCATGGTTGCTGAGCTTCCACCCGGAGCGTTCCTGAAGAACACCGCTGAGGGTGGCGGACTGGCGTACAGCTACGTGGTCAAGCATGAAGACGGCAGCATGAGTGTTGTCCTGGTCAACGAGAACAACCCCGAGGTTGCTGCGCAGACCGATGTCACCGTGCAGTTGCCAGCCGGCGCCCGGACCAGCTCGATGACCCAGCTTGCCGGGCCGTCCTACGGTGCCGAGGACTCAACGGTGATCGACGGCCAGTTCGGTGCACCCATCCCGGCCGCCGACCGGCCAGCGATCCCCGGGTTCGTCCCGGGCGCGGAGTCGGTGCAGCTGCCGGTGACGGCGGGCACCGTGTCGGTGTTCCACTTCACCTTCTAGCTCCACACAAAAGCGGCGCCCCACGAGACATCGTGGGGCGCCGCTTTTGTGTGACCCGCTAGTTTAGCAGTGCGTCCACGAAGGTTTCGGCCTCGAAGAGTGCGAGGTCGTCGGCGCCTTCGCCGAGGCCCACCAGCTTCACCGGAACCCCGAGGCTGCGCTGGATGGCGACGACGATGCCGCCCTTCGCGGTGCCGTCGAGCTTGGTGAGGACAATGCCGGTCACGTTGACAACCTCAGCGAACACCCGTGCCTGGTTGAGGCCGTTCTGGCCGGTGGTGGCGTCCAGCACCAGCAGCACCTCATCGACGGTGGCAAGCTTCTCGATGACCCGTTTCACCTTGCCGAGCTCGTCCATCAGGCCCACCTTGTTCTGGAGCCGGCCGGCGGTGTCGATCATGACCACATCCACTTCGCCGTCGATGCCTGCCTTCACAGCCTCGAACGCGACCGACGCCGGGTCGGCGCCGTCGACGTCGGACCGCACGGTCGGCACTCCGACCCGCTGGCCCCAGGTGGCCAGCTGCTCGGCGGCCGCGGCACGGAACGTGTCCGCAGCGCCCAGCAGGACGTCCTTGTCATCGGCAACGAGGACGCGGGCCAGCTTGCCCACCGTCGTGGTCTTCCCCACGCCGTTGACGCCCACCACCAGCACCACGGCAGGACGGTCGGCGTGCCGGTCGGTGGCAAGGGACCGGTCCATCGTGGGATCGACCAGCTTGATCAGTTCCTCGCGCAGCATGGCCTTGACCTCGGCGGGGCTGCGGCTGCCCGCAACCTTCACCCGGGCCTTGAGCGCGTCCACCAGTTCCATGGTCGGTTCGGTGCCCAGATCGGCGAGCAGAAGGGTTTCTTCGATCTCATCCCACACGTCTTCGTCGATGTTGTCGCGGGACAGCAGGGCGAGGAGGCCCTTGCCGAGTGCGTTGTTCGACCGGATCAGCCGGGCGCGGAGGCGCGCCAGGCGGCCCTGCACCTCGTCGGGCGTCTCCACGGGAACGGTTTGGGTGCCGGTGGTGGTCTCGTCCAGGTCGCGGAGATCATCCGGAACGACGACGTCGGGCGCTGGGCCGGTCGGCCGCTCCAACGTGTCTGTAGAGGTTCCCGGAGTTCCACCGGTCACGCGGTCGTCGTCGTCGCGGGTAGTGGTGTAGGTCCCCGGGGGCGTTCTGCGTCCCTTCAGCAGGAACACGGCTAGCGAGCCGATCACCGCGAGGGAAATGGCTACGTAAATTACTATCTGGAGCGTCGTCTCGTTCACAGATCTAGCTTCTCATACGCCTCTGGCACGGCCCGGAGGAAACTGGTGAAAGACTATCCTCATCATGTTCAGCCTCAGACGCTCCCCCGCCACCGGCACTGCCGCCGTCGAACCCGCAGAACGCATCAAGATCCCCCAGGAAATCTGGGTCCTGATTGCTGCGGCCTTCGTCATTGCCATCGGTTTCGGGCTGGTGGCACCGGTCCTGCCGCAGTTCGCCCAAAGCTTCGATCTGCCGCCGATTGTCGCCCGCCTCGATCTGGGCGTGACCGCGTCGGCGATCATTGTCAGCGCGTTCGCCTTCACCCGCCTGGTCTTCGCGCCCGCGGGCGGCAAACTCGTTGAACGGCTCGGTGAGCGGCCGGTCTACGTGTCGGGGCTCCTGATTGTGGCACTGTCGACGGGCGCTTGCGCGTTTGCCGCCGACTACTGGCAGCTGCTGATCTTCCGGGGGCTGGGCGGGATCGGTTCCACCCTGTTCACGGTGTCGGCGATGGGCCTGATCGTCCGGTTGGCGCCGCCGGGACTGCGGGGCAGGGTATCGGGCTCGTACGCGTCGGCGTTCCTGCTCGGGAGTATTTTCGGTCCGCTGATCGGCGGACTGCTGGCCGTGTTCGGGCTGCGGGTGCCCTTCCTGGTGTACGCCGGCGCCTTGATCGTCGCGGCGGCCGTGGTGTTCATCAAGCTGCGGGATTCGGCCCTCCGGGACAAGGCAGCCAACGTGGCGCCGCTCCCCGGCCTGTCGGTCCGCGAAGCCCTCGGGGATTCCGCGTATCGGGCGGCACTCGCCTCGGGGTTCTCCAACGGCTGGTCCTCGTTCGGGGTCAGAATGGCCCTGGTACCCCTCTTTGTTGTTGCGGTCCTGGACGAGGGCCCGGAGGCCGCGGGCATAGCACTGACGTTCTTTGCCATCGGCACTGCCCTGGCGCTCACCTTCTCCGGCAGGCTGGCCGACCGGCTGGGCCGCAAACCCATGGTCCTGACCGGGTTGGCCGTCAACGGGCTGGCAATGGCAGGGCTCGGGTTCACCACCGACCTGGTGATGTTCCTTGCTGTCTCGGTCATCGCCGGCCTCGGAGCCGGACTGCTCAACCCTGCCCAGCAGGCGGTGATTGCTGATGTGATCGGCAACCAGCGCAGCGGCGGCAAGGTGCTTGCCGCGTTCCAGATGAGCGCTGACACCGGTGCCATTATCGGCCCGATCCTTGCCGGCCTGATCGTCGACGCCCTGTCCTTCGGGTGGGCATTCGCCCTGACCGGCGTCGTCGCGTTCGCGGCGTTCCTGGTCTGGCTGGGCGCCCGTGAGACGCTGCCCGAGAAGGCGGGCTCGGCTGAGCAGAGCCCTTAAACGTCGACCAGCCGCTGGCTGATCACCGTTGAGACGCCGTCGCCCCTCATCGTGACGCCGTACAGCGCGTCGGCCACCTCCATGGTCCGTTTCTGGTGCGTGATGACGATGAGCTGGCTGGATTCGCGGAGCTCCTCGAAGATGGTGATGAGCCGGCCGAGGTTGGTGTCATCGAGGGCCGCCTCCACTTCGTCCATCACATAGAACGGCGAGGGTCGGGCTTTGAAAATGGCCACGAGCAGTGCGACGGCGGTCAGCGAGCGCTCACCCCCCGACAGGAGCGAGAGGCGCTTGATCCTCTTCCCCGCCGGGCGTGCCTCCACCTCAATCCCGGTGGTGAGCATGTTGTCAGGGTCGGTCAGGACCAGCCTGCCCTCGCCTCCCGGGAACAGTCGGCCAAACACCCGCTCAAACTGGACAGCGGTGTCCCGGTACGCGGCGGTGAAGACCTGCTCCACCCGTTCGTCCACCTCCCGGATGATGTCCAGCAGGTCCTTGCGGGTCGCCTTCAGGTCCTCCAGTTGGGTGCTCAGGAACTGGTGGCGTTCCTCCAGGGCGGCGAACTCCTCAAGTGCCAACGGGTTGACCCGGCCCAGCGACGCGAGATCCTTCTCCGCGCGCTTCAACCGCTTCTCCTGGACCTCCCGCACGTACGGCACCCCGGTGGGCACCGGATTTCCGGCCTCGTCCACGGGTGCCCTGAGCTCAGCCCATTTGTCGGCGGCCGCTGCGGGCACCGGCACCGGCAGGTCGGGACCATACTCGGCGATCAGATGGTCAGCGGTGAATCCGAGCTCGTCGATCGAGCGGTTCTCCAGCGTTTCGATCCTGGCCCGCTGCTGGGTGCGCGCCAGTTCGTCGCGGTGGACCGAATCGGTCAGCTCGGCCAGCTCGGCGAGGAGCCTGTCGTTGGCGGTGCGAACCTCAGCCAGCTCGGCGTCCCACTGGGCCCGCCGCTCCTCGGCGGCGTCCCGGCGACGCGCCGCCCGGTCCACCGACACGTCCAGGTAGGTGAGCGCACTGTGGACCGCGTGCCCGACGGCGGCGGCCCGCTTGGCCTGCAGGCGGCGGATTTTTGCCCGCTCGGCAGCCTGGACCCGTGCCTGCCGTTCGGCAACCGCTGCCCGTTCCAGCGACTGGGCACGGTTGGCAATGGCCCTGAGTTGTTCCTCTGCGCTGCGCAGGGACAACCGGACTTCCATCTCGGCCTGCCGCGCCTGGGCAGCCCCGAGGGCCAGCAGGTCGCGGTGCTCGGTGGACGGCTCGGTCTCCGTAGGCGCCTCCTGGGCGGCGGCAAGCCGCCCTGTGACCTCGTGGAGCCGGTCCTCCTCGGCGGCGAGGTTGGCGACTGCGGCATCTGCCAGCCGGGTCAGGCGTTCGGTCTCTCCTGCTGCGGACCGCACCACCGATCCCAGCTGCCCCAGCTTCTCTGCGACCGCCGCGAGGCGGGCATCCGAATCGTGGAGTTGTTCCAGGGCACTGTCGGCCGCGGTCTGGGTCTCGTGGAGCCGTGCCGCGGCGGCGGCGATCTCGAACCGGGCGCGTTCCCTCCGGTTGGCCGCGGCGTCTAACCGCTCGGTGGTCTCGTCCACCGCTGCCTGCACCTCCAGGACCCCCGGTTCGCCGGCGGAGCCACCCCGCACCGACGCGACGGTGATCACCTGGCCGTCGCGGGTGACGGCCGTCAGCCGGGGCTGCGCCTCCACCACGGCAAACGCCTCAGCGAGGCCTTCGACCACCACCCGGTCGGTCAGCAACCCCGCGACGACGCCGGCGAGCCTGTCATCGCAGCGGACCAGGTCCGCGGCGAGCAGGGCACCATTGGGTACCTCTGCCGCTGCCACTCCTGACCCGGTGGTCTGCTCATCCCCGCCCGGCCCTCCGGCAATGAGGAGCGTGACCTGGCCGGCGTCGTCGTCAAGGACCCGACGCAGCACCCGCTCGGCCGCCCGTAAATCCTCGACGGCGACGGCGTCCGCTGCCGGGCCGAGGGCGGCGGCGATCGCCGTCTCATACCCCGGTTGCACGGTCATCAGGTTGGTGACGGCGGGGAGGACCCCCTCCAGCCCGGCGTCGAGCACCGCCTGGCTGCCGTCCCTGCGCTGCAGTCCGGTCTTCAGCGCATCGCGGCGTGCCTGCAGTGACTCCCGTTCCCGGTCGGCGGCGCGCTCCTGATTCGTCAGCTCCTCGATTTCCGCCTGCACTGCCTCCAGCGCTCGGCTGGCGGTTTCGTACTGTTCGTCAAGGTTCTCCTCACCCTCCTCGACGCCCGCCACCTGCACCTCGAGTGCCGCGAATTCCTGCTGGGCGGCGGCACGGCGCACGTCGACGTCGGCCACCGAGGCGCGCAGCCGGCCCAGTTCGGCCTCGGCAGACTCCACCCGTGACCGGGCAGCACCCACCTGGCCGGTGAGCTTCGCCAGTCCCTCACGTCGATCCGCCGCAGCACGCAGCAACCCGGTGAGCCGCGTGTCCTCGACCGCCGCGGCGTCCTCCGCGTCCCCCCGCAGTTCGACGGCCGTCTCCAGCGCCTCGCGCCGTTCCTCCACGTGGTCTTTCAGCGCAGCTTCCTCAGCACGGACGCGGGCAGCCTGCTGGTCCAGCTCATCGGGGGTCCTGCCGCCCGTCCGGGAGGCGCCGTCGTCGGCACTATCGCCGAGGAGCCGCCGACGTTCCTCGGCGAGGCTGCCCAGCGACCTGAACCGTTCACGGGTGTTGGCGAGCTGGTACCAGGTGTCACGTGCGACGTTGAGCCGTGGGGTGGCCTCGGCGGCGAACCGTTCAAGGTCGGCTTGCCGGGACCGTCCGCCGGCGAGGATCTGCTCGACGTCGGCGCGGCGTTCCTTCAGGGCCGTCTCATCGGCGACGTCGCGGTCGAAGGAGTTCATCAGCTGCACCAGGTCATCGGCCATCAGCCGTGCCCGGGCGTCCCTGACATCGAATTGGACGGTCTTGGCGCGGCGGGCGACGTCGGCCTGCTTTCCCAGCGGGGTGAGCTGGCGGCGGATTTCACCGGTCAGGTCGGTGAGACGGGTGAGATTGGCCTGCATGGCGTCGAGTTTGCGGACGGTCTTTTCGCGGCGGCGCCGGTGTTTGAGGATCCCGGCCGCCTCCTCGATGAACCCGCGGCGGTCCTCGGGGGTGGCGTGCAGCACCTTATCCAGTTGGCCCTGCCCGACAATCACGTGCATTTCCCGACCCAACCCGGAGTCCGAGAGTAGTTCCTGGATGTCGAGGAGCCGGCAGGTGCTGCCGTTGATCGCGTACTCCGAACCACCCGTGCGGAACAGGGTGCGGGAGATGGTCACCTCCGCGTACTCGATGGGGAGGGCGCCGTCGGCGTTGTCGATGGTCAGCGACACCTGGGCCCTACCGAGGGGCGGCCGGCCCGAGGTCCCGGCGAAGATGACATCCTCCATTTTGCCGCCGCGGAGAGTCTTTGCGCCCTGCTCGCCCATCACCCAGGCCAGAGCGTCCACCACGTTGGATTTACCGGACCCGTTGGGACCCACCACGGCGGTGACGCCCGGCTCGAAGTCGAACGTCGTGGCGGACGCGAAGGACTTGAAGCCGCGCACGGTTAGACTTTTCAGATGCACAGGGTCTCTTAGGCTCCAGAAGGTGATGGGTTTTCCCCCAATCTACTGCGTGGAGGGCCTGTTCAGCAGCATTGTGTGGGTTCACGCACCGCGTAATTAAGCGTCAACGCGGGCTGGGGAAAGCTACAGGAAGTAGGCTTTATAACGAATCGTGAGATTCGTTTGTGCGTCCGAGTGCCCCAGAGGCCATCCAGCGCAGGTTATCGAGGCGCACTGACCAGTCGACAAGGAAGAAAATTTGACCGGCAATTTCAACTTCCGACACCACAACACGGCGCTGCTTGGCGTGGAAAGTGTTGAGGCTCCGGTCATCGTCACCTCCAACGAGTTCGACCGTGTTTTGGCTCCGGCGCTCAAGCGCCTGCGACTCTCCAGCGGCCTGCTACAGCGGGTGGCTGGTATCACTGAACGCCGATGGTGGGCTCCGGGTACCCGGTTTGACGACGCCGCCATCGAAGCGGGAGCAAAAGCGCTGGCTTCCTCGGGTATCGGGGCATCCCAGATCGGCCTTCTCATCAACACGTCGGTGACCCGCACCAACCTGGAACCCTCGGTTGCAGTGAAAATCCACAACGGGCTGGGGCTGCCGTCGTCGGCGATGAACTTCGACGTCGCCAACGCCTGCCTCGGATTCGTCAACGGAATCACCCTGGCCGCGAACATGATCGAAGCCGGGCAGATCCAGTACGCGATGGTGGTCAATGGTGAGGATTCCCAGGCCACCCAGGAAGCCACGCTGCGCCGCCTCAACCAGCCTGACGCGACCCGGGCCAGTTTCCTACAGGAGTTCGCCACCCTCACCCTCGGTTCGGGGGCTGCCGCCGCAGTGCTGGGCCCGGCCGATGCCCACCCGGGCGCCCACCGCGTGCTGGGCGGCGTGGCGCGTGCCGGCACCGAGCACCACGAGCTGTGTATCGGCGGCATGGACGGCATGTACACGGACGCCCAGGGCTTGCTCGACGGCGGCCTTGAGCTGGTGGTCGATGCCTGGAACGAAGCGCAACAGGAGTGGGACTGGACGTCGATGGACCGCTACATCACCCATCAGGTAAGCAGCACCCACACCAACGCCATTGTTGAGGCCATTGACCTTGATCCGTCCCGCGTGCCGATGACTTTCCAGAAGTGGGGCAACGTGGGCCCCGCGTCCCTGCCGATGACCCTCGCCGCCGAAGCGCAGACGCTCACCTCGGGTGACCGGGTGCTCTGCATGGGCGTGGGCTCAGGCTTGAACACCGCGATGCTGGAGATTGCGTGGTAGCACTTCCCGGCGTCGACCCGTCGTGGCCGGCCTACCGAGACGTCCCTTCCACAGCTGCAGTAGACCCTGAGGGAACCACCAACAGCTGGCACTACCTCGACAACGGCTCCCAACTCACCGAACCGGCGCGCGGGACACTGCTGTGTGTCCATGGCAATCCCACCTGGTCCTACCTGTGGCGGACCCTCCTCGCCGCCGGTGTGAAGCACGGCTGGCGGGTGGTCGCCGTTGACCAGCTGAACATGGGGCTGTCCGAACGGACCGGACGGTTCCGCAGGCTCGCCGACCGTGTGACTGACCTGGATGACTTCGTTGAGTCGTTGGACATCACCACACCCATCACCACGGTGGGTCACGACTGGGGCGGCGTGGTCAGCCTCGGATTCGCCGACCGGCGCAGAGACCTGGTGTCCGGCGTCGTACTCACCAATACGGCCATCCACCAGGACCCCGCTCGGCAGATTCCCGCCCCGCTGCGGCTGGCGCTGCACCCGTTGGTGCACCGGTGGGGCACCAAGGACACGTCGGCGTTCCTTGACATCACCCACGCGCTGGCCCGTCCGTCCCTGTCGAAGGAGGTGCGGAAGGCGTTCCTGCTGCCGTACCGCGGTGGCGCCCGGCGCCAGGGGATCGCCGATTTCGTCGCCGACATTCCTGCCGACCCGTCCCATCCCAGCTATCCGGCCCTTCGAGGCATTGCCGAGGGCATCCGGACTTTGAAGGTGCCGGCGCTGATGCTGTGGGGGCCTGAGGACCCGATTTTCTCCGACGCGTACCTCAACGACCTCGCGGAGCGTCTCCCCCAGGCCGATATCCACCGGTTTGAGGGCGCCAGCCACCTGGTGGGCGAGGACCGGGATATCGCGACGCCGTTGTTCGCCTGGCTGGGTGGTACCGCAGCGCCGGCCTCCGAGACCGCTTCGCCGTCGTCGTTCACCCCACTCGAGCATGAACTGACCCAGCGGGCGCAGGGGCCTGACGCGGGCCAGTTGGCGGTCGCTGACATGGGCGCTGACGGCCGGATCGGTCGGTCACTGTCGTGGCAGGAGCTCGAGGCCCAGGTGCAGTCCCTCGCCGCGGCGCTGCGGGGCATCGGTGTCCGCCGGGGCAGCAGGATCAGTCTGATGGTGCCCCCCGGTGTCGAACTCACCGTGCTGCTGTACGCGTGCCTGCGGATTGGCGCGGTCATCATCGTCGCCGACGCCGGCCTGGGCCGGAAGGGCCTGAGCAAGGCGGTCCGGGGCACTGTTCCCGACTTCCTGATCGGCATTGACCTCGCATTGACTGCAGCACGGCTGTTCGGTTGGCCGGGGCGCCGCATCAGTGTTTCGGCGTTGCCAACGGCCAAACGGAAGATGCTGGGGGTGGAACACTCCCTGACGGAACTCCGTGCCGGGGCGGCCGGGGCTGTGGGTGCCGCTGGCGATCCCGGAGAGCCTGCCGATCCCCGGGATGACGTCGTGGATCCCGACGCCGACGCCGCCATCCTGTTCACCTCCGGTTCCACCGGGCCCGCCAAGGGCGTCGTGTACACGCACCGACGGCTTGCCGCGATGCGGGATACCGTCGCGCGGACGTTCGGCATCCGACCCGGCGACGGTCTGGTGGCCGGTTTCGCGCCGTTCGCGTTGCTCGGTCCGGCGCTGGGGACAACATCGATCACCCCGGCCATGGACGTCACCAAGCCCAAAACCCTCTCAGCCGCAGCCCTGGCCGATGCTGTAGCCGCCATCAACGCCACCGCCGTGTTCGCGTCTCCGGCGGCGCTTCGGAACATCCTTGCCACCCGGGGAGAACTGACTGCCGCTCATCGGGACGCGCTGGCCCGCGTCCCGCTGCTGCTCTCGGCTGGCGCTCCGGTGCCGTCACGGTTGCTGACCGAGCTGCAGGGCATTCTTCCTGCGGCGTCGCTGCACACGCCCTATGGCATGACTGAGGCGTTGCCCGTCACGGACATCGAACTGGGGTTGATCCTTTCGGCCGAAGCCGATGCTGCAGCCGGAAAGGTGATCGGCGCGGGGAATGGCGTCTGCGTGGGCAGGGCCGTCTCAGGTGCGCAGATCGCTGTCAGTCCCCTTGAACCATCAGGCGTGGCCGGCAGCTCCCCCACCACTGACGCCGGAATCACCGGAGAAATCCTGATCCAGGCTCCGCACGTGAAGGAGCGGTACCACCGGCTGTGGATCACCCAAAGCGACAGCTCACGCACTGAGGGGTGGCACCGGACCGGCGACGTCGGCCATTTCGACGGCAACGGCAACCTCTGGGTCGAGGGCAGGCTCCCCCACATCATCACGGCGCCCACCGGAGTCGTCACCCCCGTCGGAGTGGAACAGGCCCTCGAAACGGTCGACGCCGTCGGGCTCGCCGCGGTGGTCGGCGTCGGCCCTACCGGCACCCAAGTGGTGGTCGCCGTCGTCGAGACCCTGCCACAGGTCAACAAACCCGGGCTGGCCCCTGCTGCCCTGGCCACTGCTGCGCGGAACGCTGCCCGGTCCGCCGGGATGGAGATTTCCGCGGTGTTGGTGGTTCCGTCGCTGCCCACCGATATCCGGCACAACGCGAAGATCGACCGGACCCGGGTGGCGGCGTGGGCGGCCGGAGTGCTCGCCGGCGGGAAAATAGGCGCGCTGTGAAGGTTCTCGTGACCGGCGCCAGCGGAATGCTGGGCCGGGTGACGGCGGACCGTTTCCGGTCCCAGGGGCATGAGGTGCGGACATTCCAGCGTCGGCCGTCCGGTCTGGCCGGCGTCGAGGACTGTCTCGGATCGGTCACCGATCCGGCAGCGGTCCAACGGGCTGTACGGGACAGGGACGTGGTGGTCCACCTTGCGGCGAAGGTGTCCTTTGCCGGTGCTGCAGCTGACTTCGAGGCCATCAATGTGGAGGGCACCCGGGTGCTGCTCTCTGCTGCGCGTGCCGCTGGGGTCAGGGACTTCGTCTTTGTGTCGTCGCCGTCGGTGGCGCATGTGGGTGAGTCACTGGTGGGGCAGGGCGCCACGACCGCCACACCGGACCTTGTACGGGGTCATTACGCCCAGACCAAGGCGCGGGCCGAGTTGCTGGCGCTGGACGCCAACAGCGCAGACTTTAGGGTGGCAGCCGTCCGGCCGCACATCGTGTGGGGCCCTGGGGATACCCAGTTGGTGGAGCGGGTGATCGAACGCGCCCGGTCCGGGCGCCTGCCGTTCCTGGATGGCGGGACAGCCCTGGTTGATACCACCTATGTGGACAACGCGGCAGCGGCACTGGTCGCGGCGGTGCACGGTATGGACCGGGTGGCTGGGCAGGCTGTGGTGGTCACCAACGGTGAGCCGCGGCCGATCGGCGAGCTGATTGACGGGATTTGCCGGGCCGGTGGGGTGCAGCCGCCACGCTGGGCAGTGCCGAGCCGGGTGGCGCGGGTGGCCGGATCACTGGTTGAGCTGGTCTGGCAGCGGGGCGGCATCGACAGTGAGCCGCCGATGACGCGGTTCCTTGCCGAGCAACTGTCCACTGCTCACTGGTTTGACCAGCGCCGGACCAGGGAACTGCTGGCGTGGACACCGGCTGTGTCGATCGATGAGGGTCTGGCGCGGCTCGCCCGGCATTATCTGGGCTAGCTCACTCCTCCCGTGAGGCCTCTGGCCTTCTAGTTCCCGGCCGTCGGCTCTTCGCCCACCGCACCATCGGCCTGTTCCCGCAGCACGTCGATATGACCCAGGTGGCGCGCGGTCTCTTCGATCAGGTGCTGCAGTATCCATCGGAGGGTGTAAGCGCCGCGGGACGATACCGCGTCCAGCGAAGACGCTGCCTGGATGACGGCATCGCAGCGGCCCGCTTCGGCCGCATAGTCCTGGAGGAGCCGTTTCATGGGAACGTCGGGGGTGACGTGGAATTCGCCGTCGGGATCCTCGTCCGTCCAGTCGAAGGTGAGCCCCTGCTCCCCCGCGAACACGTCCCTCAGCCAGGACCGTTCAACGTTTTCGAGATGGCGGACCAGTCCGTGCAGAGTGAGCCCGGTGGGGGTGGCGACTGCGCGGAGGGCTGCGTCGTCAGCGCCTCCCACCTTCCAGGCGACCAGGTCGCGTTGGCGTTGGAGGAAGCCGAGGGTGGTGGTCAGTTCGTCGCCCTGATGGGCGGGCTCGGTGATTCCCCGCCGCACTCCGTTCGACGGTCCTGCACCGTCGCCATCCGTTTGTGTCATGGGCTCACCCTAGCGGCGAGCCGTCTGACCGGGAAGCACAACGGCACAGACGTGGCTTTCGTCCACACTGGCTTGTGGTGTGACCGCGACCATTCTGGCGTTGGGATGAATATCCTGTGCCCGCGCTCCTATACTGCTGTATCTTTACTGCGCTATTGCCGTCGATTACAGTGCGACGGTGGAAACTTCGCTGAGGAAGTACGATCCCTATGTTCCCCAGACGCCACCGATGGCCGAGGATGACCCGGTGGTGCGGTGGCTGCTGAAGGGCGATCCGGCGATCCGTTGGCAGGTGTTCAGCCACCTCCTCGACGCCCCGCAGGATGAGGTGGTCGTTGAGCGGGCGCGGGTGGAACATGAGGGGTGGGGCGCTCGGCTGCTCGCGCTACGGGCGCCTGACGGACAGTGGGCGGACGGGGCGTGCTTTCCACATACCGCGGAGTTCGCCGAGAGTACCGCGCGGGCCTTGGCCGCCAGCAAGCCGCCGCCGGCGTTCCCGTCACCCGCCACGGACCAGACCGGGTCGCCAGGTGAGCAGCCCAGGCAACCATGGACCGCCACCTACCCCGTGCTGCTGGACCTGTGCCATCTGGGCGTTCCGCCGGACAGCGCGGTGATGCGGGAGACGGCACAGTTGGTCGCCCGCAACTGCCGGTGGGAGTATGACGGGGTGCCGTTCTTCGCCGGGGAGGTCGACTGCTGCATCAATGCCGGCACTGTCCTGATCGGCACCTATCTCGGCATCGACGTCGGTCCGGTGGTTGAGCGGCTCCTGGCCGACCAGCTGCCTGACGGAGGCTGGAACTGCTGGGCCGAGTCGCCTGCGGCGCCGGGATCGTTCGCCAGCACTCTTGACGTGATCGACGCTTTACTGAGGTGGGAGCGTCGCACCGGTGGATCAGACGAGGTCGGCCGGGCCCGCCACGCGGGTGAGGAGTATCTGCTTCGACGCAGTCTGTTCCGGTCGTTGCGCACAGGCGAGGTGGTGAACCCCCGATGGCTTGAGTTCTCGTACCCTCCGCGCTGGCACTATGACCTGCTCAAAGCGACGAGCTATTTCGCTCTCCGCGGCGGGCCAGCCGATCCGAGGCTGACCGAGGCAGTCGATCACGTGCGCGCCAAGCGTCGGACAAATGGACGTTGGCTGCTGGAGAACACTCACCCCGGGGCGGTCCACTTCCGATTCGAAGAACCCGTTGGTACATCGAGCCGGTGGAACACCCTCCGGGCATTGCGGGTTCTTCGCTGGTACGACGCCGCACGTCTCTCCAACTGAGCAAAAGCATGAAGGCACCACCGGATCTCTCCGGTGGTGCCTTCACTGCTAATTCCCGGTCCGCAGAGGCGGGGCTGGGGGCTTAGAGGGTGTAATACCCCACCAGTGGCATGGCGCTGACCGCGTGGACGAGGGTGCCCTGGCTTGGGTTCAGGGCGCTGACCATCTGGCCGCCACCGATGTAGATACCGATGTGTCCGCCACCATTTTGGACGACGAGGTCGCCGGGCTGTGGGTTGCTGGTGGGGGTCAGCGCGCCCATCTGTGCCTGGCTGGTGCGGGGCAGGTCGATGCCGTGCTGGGCGTAGACCCACTGGACGAAGCCCGAGCAGTCCCAGCCAGCGGTTGAGCTGGTGCCACCGAAGACGTACGGTGAGCCGACCATCGACTGCGCGGTTCCCGCGATACCTGCACTGGACACCTGGCCGCCGGTGGACGCCGCGCCGATGGGCTGGATGTCCTCGGAGGCGGTGGTGATGCCCAGGTTGCTGGTTTCGGCGGGGGCAGCTGGTGCAGCTACCTGAGTCGCTGGCGCCGGTGCAGGTGCTGCTGGTGCTGCTACCTGGGTAGCCTGGCCAGCGTTACCGGACAGTGAGATGACGTCACCTGGGAAGATGACCGAGTCCCAGCCGAGGCCGTTGGCGGCGAAGAGTGCCTCGACGCTGACACCGTAGGTGCCGGCGATGCTGCCGAGAGTATCTCCCGCCTGAACGGTGTGGCTGGAGGTGCCGGGTGCCGGGGCGCTGGCAGCCTGAGCGACTGGTGCAGGCGCGGCCTGGACGTTGATTTCGCCTGCAGCGTTGGCGGGAAGTCCGGCGCTCAACATCAGACCTGATGCTGCAACGACGACTGCTGCTGGACGGCCGATAGCGCCAGCGTGTGAGCTGACTGCCTTCGAAACGGTCTGCATGGCGCTTGGCGGGGTCGCACGGTGGCGCGCGATATAACGGTTCTTGGACATGATGTTGCCTCTCCCAGTGCCTGCGAAGTTAGCTGTCGGATTCGGATGGGAGCCACCCGGGCGCACTATCACGCCTTCACCCCTAGGCCGTCTCTCGACGACCACTACTGGTTCCCCCGCTTCTGCCGGATGTATGCGAACGGACCTCACGGCAGCGGCAGAATTAGGCAATCTGTCGGGAGGACGCTGAGTTGAACGGAACCCGGCGTGCCGTCTACTGTACATTTCGGTTTGGGGTTTTGTCACATTTAGGTTACGGGGGCAGTGTGCTGTTGAATGACCTCCCTCGGTGCTGACATCGGATCGGGGACGTCGGAGACCACGGCGGACAAGCTCCAGGAAGGTGTCCGGTTCCACACCCTTGATGTACACCTGTGTCTGGGGGTTGAGTCCTGCCCGTCGGAGGTGATAGCGGGCGGCCGTCTCGATAATGGACTGCGAGTGGGGATCGATCAGCCGGGCCACTCCCCGCTCCCGCGCATTACGTTTCCCGGCCAGGGCGGCCAGCAGCTCACGTGGTGCTACAAACCCCCGCACCACAGCCGACTCCAGAATGCACAGCGCATCAAGCTCTGGCAGGCAGCTGACGCATTGCACGCAGATATCAATCATGCTCAGAGGCGACTGGGCACGATGGACAACGAATCGTTCTCCCAGCGGCCGGCTGTGATTGACGCTCACATGGACCATATGGGGCTGACGCAGTATCCAGAGATTTCGGTGCGCTGCGGCGCTGATGCATGCGAGTTCCGCCTTGGCACAGGTTGCGATGAGGAGGCTCCCCGCGGTGTCGGGCAGCGCGAAGACGCCCGGCATGGGGCTTACCACCTCACCTTTGGCCAGGGCAGCCCCGAGGTGTACGCTGCCCAGGCCGGCTCGGGTTAGTTCCTTACGGCGTGCCACGCCGCCAAGCTTTTGAAGGGTTTTCACGGTGTCCATGCCCCATGGTTACCCACCCGTGGAGGGCGCAGCAGGGTGACTTGCGCTAAGTGGGCAATTCTCTCTGGTGGAGGAGAAGTGAGCCCGGGCGGTAGACCCGCTGCGGGAGCCGCCCAAGCCATTCTCAGAGGAGTTTGCCCAGTGTAGGGGCCGATTCGGTGGAGAGTTCCGGACATGCCCAGCGAATCCGGCCATCCAGTGGGCAAAGGGCAGGGGCAGGGCCAAAGGTCAGGGGCAGGTACCGGGTGGGCCAGGGGCAGGTCTACCAGCGGCCGTTGCGGGGTCTGGGCTGGCACCGCGGGCAGCTGAAGGACGACCGGTTCATAAACATCTCCCGCCGGATCAGGGAAAAACCCTGGAAGGACGGGTCCGCGGCACAGCGGGTGCAGGGTTCACCCTCCCTGCCGTAGGCGTTGAGGGACCGCTCAAAGTAGCCGGAGGTTCCATTGACGTTCACGTAGAGCGAGTCGAAGCTGGTGCCGCCGGCTTCGAGCGCCCGTGCCATCACGTCGCGACTGGCGTCCACCAGCCGCAGCGCGTCGGCGCGGCGCATGGTGTCGGTCGGTCGGGCGTAATGGACCCTGGCCGCCCACAGCGCTTCATCGGCGTAGATGTTGCCGATCCCGGAGATCAGGCCCTGATCGAGCAATGCGCGCTTGATGCCCGTCTTGCGCCGCCGCAGCTTCGCGAAGAAGGAGTCAAAGGAGAACGCCGGATCCAGCGGATCGCGGGCAATGTGGGACGCCTCAACCGGAATCAGAGGCAGCGGGCTCTCGCCCAGCCCACCCGGCTGGCCATCATCGGTCGACACCATCGATGTCACAAAGAGGCCGCCAAAAATCCTTTGGTCGACAAACCGCAGCTCCGCTGGCAAGGGTCCGGTGGAGGGATCCTCTGCAGCCGACAGGGTCAACCTGACCCGGAGGTGCTTCTCCTCGGGCGAGCCCGCGTCTTTGACCAGCAACTGCCCGCTCATCCCCAGGTGCGCCATCAGAGCAACTGGAACTACACAATCAGCGGAGGCCACCCCGGGGGAACCGCCCTCATCCGGAGCGGCCAACGGCAGCCACAGGAACTTCCCGCGCCGCACCACGTCAAGCACCCGGGCTCCCCCGAGGTTGCCGGCGAAGTCCTCCGCGCCGAGCCCGTGACGGCGGATGGACCGGGAGTCGAGGATGTCGACGTCGTCAATGGTTCGCCCCAGCACCCAGCGGGCCAGGCCGCGGCGCACCACCTCGACCTCGGGAAGTTCGGGCATGGTGAAGCTTAGGCTGACTCGGTGGAAGCTGTGGTAGCCGGGTCGGGTTCGGAGAATTCCTCAGCCGACGAAGCGGCGGCGGGGACCGTCACCGAGTAGGCGGACGACTTGGGTTCCGCCGCAATGACCCGCAGCATCTTCCACGACGCGGCGGCCGCTTCCTGCTCGGCTTCCTTCTTCGACGGGCCGGATCCTGAGCCATACGGCAGCCCACCCACGGTGAGGAGTGCCTCGAAGGTGCGGGCGTGGTCGGGTCCGGAGCCGGTCACCTTGTAGTCGATGACGCCGAGCCGGCGTGCGGCGGCGATCTCCTGGATGCTGGTCTTCCAGTCGGTGCCGGCGCCCATTGCCGCGGCGCTGCCGAGAAGTGGTGCAACCAGCCGCATCACCATGGCGCGGGCGACCTCGATGCCGTTGCTGAGGTAGGTGGCGCCGATGACGGCTTCCATGGTGTCGGCCAGGATTGACGACTTGTTTTTGCCGTCAGTGAGCTTCTCCCCCTGACCCAGCAGGACATGCTGACCCAGGTCAAGCTCGCGTGCTATTCCCGCCAGCGCACGGGTGCTGACGACGGCGGACCGCCGCTTGGCGAGGTCACCCTCGGACAGGTCGGGGTTGTCGCGGTACAGCGCGTCAGTGACAGCAAGCCCCAGCACCGAATCGCCCAGGAACTCAAGGCGCTCGTTCGTGGGGATGCCCCCCTGCTCGTAGGCAAACGAACGGTGCGTCAGGGCAAGACGAAGCGTCCCGGCGTCAATAGAGACACCGAGACGCTTCAAAAGGTCTTCAGTATTAGCCACGTTTACTTACGCATTCGCATAAGAACGCTGCGGGAACCCCGTTGCCGAGGCACGCAGCGGTCGTTATACGTCGGCTACTTTGCGTCCCTTGTACTCAAGGAACAGTGCAGTGCCGGCGGAGTCGGTTACTACCTTGGCCTGGTGAGCCAGGCTGTAGGTAACGCGGCCGTTCTCCACGGTCTTCACCAGTTTGGGGGCAGTTGCCTTCCACTGGGACCGACGTGCACGGGTATTCGAGCGGGACATTTTCCGCTTAGGAACAGCCACGACTAACTCTCTTCTCTCTCGACAGACTCTGTACTTGTTGCCGCGTCGCTTGACGCTGCAGTGCCAGTCAGCCCGGTAAGGGCGGACCAACGGGGATCCAAAATTTCGTGCTGATGATCGGGGTCATCCGCGAGGCGTGCTCCACATTCAGAACACAGACCCTCACAGTCTTCCCGGCATACCGGCTGGAACGGCAGCGACGTTACCACTGCGTCCCGAAGCACCGGCTCAAGATCAATTGAATCCCGATCAACCCGGTGCTCTTCAACAAGTTCATCTCCCTCGGACAACTCGACGTCGTCGTAGTAGAAAAGCTCTTGCACATCGATGCTGCTGCCGTACCTGATGGGATCAAGGCACCGGCCGCACTCGCCCACTATCTCGACGTCTGCGGTACCTGATACCAGAATGCCTTCATGTACTGCCTCAAGTCTCAGATCCAGTTCCACAGGGGAACCTTCCTGAACACCAATGAGAACCACACCGAAATCCTTTGGTGCGGGTACATGTTCTTCGATTGTTCGCATGCTGCCCGGGCTGCGCCCGAGGTCCTTGACATTGAATATCAAAGGCGAACTGAGATCGCTCTTAATGGGAACTCCTGTAGAACATATGACCGACGTATCATCTTAGCCTGATAAGCCCGCCCGGCTCAAACCAGGGCCCGCGGGCCCGGCATGCGGCATACGCCGACGACGACGGCGAGTGCCGCTCATGCCCCACCTCACCACGGATTGGGTGCAGTTCCAAACGCGCCACGCGGGTATCAACGGGTGGATCGGCGCTCCGGCCGCTGCTGGTCCCCCATCTCTGGCTGGCCTGCCCGTAAGCTTTGTCCAGTGAAGATCCCCCCAGCCACCAGTGCCTTCTGGCCGTGGCTGCGGCGATCAGTGACGGCAGTGGCCGCCCTTCTGTGTGTCTGGCTTCTTGCCTGCTACTCCCTGTTCACCAATCCTCCGGTTTTCGATGCCGACTATGTGGCGGGTGTCCAAGCGGACGCCGTCGTGGTGCTGGCCGGTGACAGTTCTGAACGCCTCCCGGTGGGGCAGGAGCTGGTGGCGGCCGAACTCGCACCGGTTCTGGTCATGTCCAACACTGACACTCCGGGGAACGTCGACGCCGACAAGTTATGCAGGCGTCCAGCCCACGTATCCCGGGTGTGCTTTGAGCCGGATCCGCGCACCACCCGCGGCGAGGCCAGAGCCCTGGCCCGGCTCGCTGCGGACCGGGGGTGGGACACGATGATTGTGGTGACCTCGGATTACCACGCGCTGCGGGCCTTCACGAATCTGAGCCAGTGCTCAACGTCGACGCTCATCATGGTCCCCTCCGAGCCTGACCACGGGCTACTGGGCTGGCTCCCCCGGTTTGTCGAGGAAAGCGCAGCGTTGGCGGCTACCCACCTGCGGCCGGTGTGTGCCAACAGGATTTAGTGAAGAAGCCCTGCACGGCCGCATCTGCTGCGATAGAGTGCAGTTTATGTCGCAGATACGGATTAAGGATGCTGCCCACTATCTTGGGGTCAGCACCGATACGGTACGCCGCTGGGTGGAGGATGGCACCTTATCCGGTGCGAAGTCAGAGTCCGGAGTCACCACGGTGGACGGGCTCGAACTGGCACACCTCGCCCGCGAGCGCGCTGTGCTCCCTGATGACCCGTCAGGAATGGCCAGTTCGGCACGCAACCGGTTCGTTGGCCTGGTGACGCGGGTGGTGTCGGACAAGGTCATGGCCCAGGTGGAGCTGCAGTGCGGACCGCATCGCGTGGTGTCGCTGATGAGCGCCGAAGCCGTCCGCGACCTCGGGCTGGAGCCTGGTTCGGTGGCCGTCGCAGTGGTGAAGTCGACGACCGTGATTGTGGAGACGCCGGGAAGGAAAACCTGACATGGCGCGCACCTCCCGCAAATTGGCGGCCGGATTTGGCATCGCCGTTTTGCTGTCGGCCACAGCCTGCGGCACGGCCTGCGACTCCACGTCCTCTGACGACCAAACGCTGACCGTCTTCGCCGCAGCATCGCTGCAGTCAACCTTCACCGAACTCGCCGATGACTTCGAGGCAGCACACCCCGGTGTGACGGTCACGCTGAGCTTCGCCGGTTCGTCCGATCTCGCCACCCAGCTCTCTGCTGGTGCCCCCGCCGACGTGTTCGCGTCGGCCGACACCGCCACCCTGGACCGGCTGGTCGACGAGGGCCTGGTCCACGGCGACCCGGTGCCCTTCGCCACGAACACCCTTATCATCGCCGTCCCCGCGGGCAACCCTGCGGGTGTTGAGCAGTTCAGCGACCTGGCCGACCCCGGGACGAGGGTGGTGCTCTGTGCTCCCCAGGTGCCCTGCGGCGCCGCAGCCACCCAGATACAGGAAGCGGCGGGGGTCACGGTGAACGCCGTCAGCGAGGAGTCCTCGGTGACCGATGTGCTGGGGAAGGTGCGCTCCGGCGAAGCCGATGCCGGGCTGGTCTATGTCACCGATGTGCAAGCAGCTGCTGAAGAAGGAGATGTGGAGGGTATCCCCTTCGACGAGGCAGCCGGCGCCGTCAACACTTACCCCGCCGGGGCAGTGACGGACGGCAACACCGACCTCGCGTCCGCCTTCCTCGACCTGCTGACGAGTCCGGCTGGACAGGAAGTGCTGACGGAAGCCGGTTTCGGCTCCCCATGAGCGCTCACCCCAACAGCGAGCACGCGGCACATCAGTCCCCGCGACAAGGTCGTCTCGCCAGAAGACCTCAATCGATTCGCCACGGGATCCCCCGGTGGGTCTTCGTGGTCGCCGGCGCTGGCGCACTCTTTGTCATGGTGCCCCTCGCCGCCATGATTTCGCAGGTGAACTGGCCCCAGTTCTTCTCGCTCATCACGTCCGAGTCGTCGCTGGCGGCATTGGGACTGAGCCTGCGCACCTCGCTGGTCAGCACGGCGCTCTGCGTGCTCTTCGGGGTCCCGATGGCCCTGGTGTTGGCCCGCACCGACTTTCCCGGCCAACAACTGCTCCGCGCCCTGGTGCTGCTGCCACTCGTACTGCCCCCGGTGGTCGGGGGCATCGCCCTGCTGCACACCTTCGGACGGCAGGGCCTGCTGGGCAGTAGCCTGCAGGTCCTCGGCATCGACATCGCCTTCTCCACCACCGCCGTCGTGATAGCCCAGACCTTCGTCGCACTCCCGTTCCTGGTGTTGAGCCTTGAGGGTGCCATCCGCTCGGCGGGCAGCAGGTACGAGGCGGTGGCCGCGACCCTCGGAGCCCATCCCGGGACCGTCTTGCGGCGGATCACCCTCCCCCTGGTGCTCCCGGGACTGATTTCGGGCATGGTGCTGTCCTTCGCCCGTGCGCTGGGAGAGTTCGGTGCCACTCTGACCTTTGCCGGCAGCCTGCAGGGCACCACCCGGACACTGCCCCTGGAAATCTACCTGCAGCGTGAGACCGACCCGGATGCCGCCGTCGCACTGTCCCTGGTGCTGGTGGTGGTGGCGGTGTTGGTGGTTGCCCTGGCCCACCGGTCTCGCACACCGGGTGGTGCACTGTGAGCCTGATCGCTGATGTCCGGGTGGCCTCCCGCGGGCTGAACCTTCAGCTCACGGTGGCCGACGGCGAAACGGTCGCCATCCTGGGCCCCAACGGTGCCGGCAAGTCGACGCTCCTCGCTGTGCTTGCGGGCCTGCTGCGTCCCGACGGCGGCAGCGCCACCCTGGGCGACACTGTCCTGTTCGATCACACGTCCTGGCGTCCGCCCTACGACAGGGGTGTCTCCCTTCTGGCGCAGGAACCGCTGCTGTTCCCCCACCTGAGCGTGTTGGACAATGTGGCCTTCGGCCCGCGCAGCCAGGGCGCCGGCCGGGCGGCATCACGTACCGAGGCGATGCGCTGGCTTCGCGAGGTCGAGGCCGAAGACTTCGCTCACCGTCGGCCGGCCGAGCTCTCCGGCGGCCAGGCGCAGCGGGTGGCGGTCGCCAGGGCGCTGGCCACCCACCCGAGACTGCTCCTCCTCGACGAGCCGATGGCCGCCCTGGACATCGCCGTCACCCCGGCGATGAGGAGGACGCTACGGCGGGTCCTGACGGGTCGCAGCGCCATCATCGTGACCCACAACGTGCTCGATGCGTTGATGCTCGCCGACCGGACGATCATCGTCGAGACCGGTGGGGTGGTGGAGGCTGGACCCACCCGCGACGTCCTCGAACGCCCCCGTAGCGCCTTCGGGGCGGGGCTGGCCGGTCTGAATCTGCTGACCGGGACCAGCGTTGAGGGCGGTCTGGTGACCGCGGAGGGGCTTCGGGTGTCGGCACTAGCCGACCAGCCGCTCGGCGTAGGGCTGGAAGCGGCGGCGGTCTTCAGCCCGCGGGCGGTGTCCGTGTTTGTTGACGAACCGTCGGGAAGCCCGCGGAATGTGGTACCCGTGGTGGTCAGTGACCTGGATCAACGCGGTGAGCTGGTGAGCGTTCGGGCGGAGCATCTGAGCGCGGACATCACCGCTGCCGCGGCGGCGGACCTCGACCTGATACCCGGCATGCGGGTGTTCTTTGTGGTCAAGTCCACCGAGGTCACGCTCTACCCCCGGTAGCGGCCGTCACGATCGGCCTCTGAACAATCACAAGATTTTCATAGCACGCGTCCAGCAGCATGGGGCCACTTGATCCCTTCGAGCACCAGGGCGTGTGTCATGAATATCTTCGGCAGGAAACCGGCAACAGAAAGACGTCAGTCAGCACAGGGGGCGCGGGGCGCTGTCCACCGAACCCTTCACTCTGCCCAGTCACCCAGTTATGGGCAGAGACTGCCAGTACGAATAGCAGCAATCGCCACCGCTCTGCTCTTCCCCGTGGGCATGTTGTTCCCGGTATCCGCTGCCACCGCTGTGGTGGCCCCCACCGGGCAAGGGTTCACCGTGAATCCCTCGGATCTCGCCTTTATCCTCAAGCAGATCAAGATTGCCGAAGCTCACGTAGCCAACACCACCTCCGAAACAGGCCCGTGTGGCGCGCTGGTGGGTACGGGCCCGAACCAAATCGCGACTCCCCTCATCTCCCACGGGCTGAGGACAGTTGACGGTTCCTGCAACAACCTGCAGCCAGGACAGGAGACCTTCGGTGCAGCTGATGAGGTGTTCCCACGGCTGGCGCCAGCCAAGTTCGGTGCTGCCGAAGCGGGCTCCCTCGGCGGGCCACCGTCGGCAACCAGCTACGAACAGACCTCAGGCAACGTGTTCGATTCGCAGCCGCGCACCATCAGCAACCTGATCGTTGATCAGACCTCCACCAATCCCGCCGCCGTCGCTGCGGCAGGACTACCCATCAGAAGCCAGAACAGCACGGGCGTCACTCCCTGCACGACAGATCCGGACCCCTTGGCCGTCCCGGCAGTGGACGCATTCCCCCTCGGCTGCACCCCGTCCTTCCAGACCCTGTTCATTCCGAATGTCACTACCGACGTGGGACTCTCCCCGCCCTACAACTCGCTGTTCACCCTCTTCGGGCAGTTCTTCGACCACGGGATTGACCAGACGGTCAAGGGCGGTGGCACGGTCTTTGTTCCGCTGAAGGCCGACGACCCTTTGATCGCCGGACCGGACCACAAGTTCGACACTGCCGACGACCTGAACCCGAACCTGCGGTTCATGGTCCTGACACGGGGCAAGAACCAGGTCGGCCCGGACGGACAACTGGGCACCGCTGACGACATCCGCGACGCCCTCAACACTGACACCCCCTGGGTTGACCAGAGCCAGACCTACACCTCCCATGCCTCCCACCAGGTGTTCGTGCGTGAGTACGTCAATAACGCCAATGGACGTCCGGTATCGACGGGCAAGCTGCTGGGTGGGCCAGCGGGTCCGACCGAGAACGGCATGGCCACCTGGGCCACAGTCAAAAGCCAGGCTGCAACACTGCTTGGCCTGCAACTCGAGGACAAGGACGCGCTTGATGTCCCGATGATCGCCGCAGATCCCTACGGCAAGTTCATCCCGGGTCCAGCCCGCGGACTGCCGCAGTACGTCACTCTCACCGGACTGGTGGAAGGCGACACCGCATCACCAGTGCCCGTTCCCGAAAATGTCAGGTACTTCGAAACCCCGTTCCTGACAGACATCGCCAACAACGCGGTCCCTAATCCGGGCTTCACCCCGGATCCTGATGACGTTGTCACGCCATCGCTGACGCCCTGTGCGCGACCAGGTTTCCCCGTTGGCTGCGTCAACCAGTACGACGACGAAATCCTCGACATGCATTTCGCCGCGGGTGATGGCAGGGTCAACGAAAACATTGGCCTGACCGCCATCCACCAGGTGTTCCATTCGGAGCACGACCGGATGGTCACCGATATCAAGAACACCCTCACCGCCGACACCTCGGCTGCGGGCGTCAGAGCCCTGACCGAGTGGAAGACAGCGCTTGGTGCCGACGGCTGGAACGGTGAAAGGCTGTTCCAGGCGGCCCGCTTCGTGACCGAGATGGAGTACCAGCACCTGGTCTTTGAAGAGTTTGCCCGCAAGGTTCAGCCAGCGATCAACCCCTTCGAGCCATTCGCCTTCACCCAGACCGAACTGGATCCGGCGGTCACCGCTGAATTTGCCCACGCGGTCTACCGTTTCGGTCATTCAATGCTGACGGAGACCATTTCCCGCCGAAACGAGGACCGGCCAGGTCCCGACGGCGAATTCGGTACCTCAGATGACATTGCGGGATCCCAAAATGACATCTCCCTGCTGGAAGGATTCCTTAATCCCCCGGCCTACACCGACGGCGGTCCCGCCGGCGACCTCACCTCCGAGGAGGCTGCAGGCTCGGTGATCATGGGCATGTCCGATCAGGTGGGCAACGAGCTCGATGAGTTCGTCACCGACACCCTCCGGAACAATCTGCTGGGTCTGCCACTTGACCTGGCGGCAATCAACATCACCCGGGCGCGGTCTGAGGGCATCCCCCGGCTCAACGTGCTGCGGCGCACCATTCACGCCCAGACCAATGACGGCCAGTTGCGGCCGTACGTCAACTGGATCGACTTCGGGGACAGCATCAAGCACCCTGAGTCCCTGGTGAACTTCGTAGCAGCGTATGGGTTGCACCCCACCATTACCGGTGCGACCACCCTGAAGGCCAAGCGCAACGCGGCTCGGGAGATCGTCAACCCCAACGTAGCAGCAGGTGACGTACCTCCAGAGGATGCAGCTGATTTCATGAACAGCACGGGGGCATGGGCCAACAATGGCACCGCGTCGATCACCGGGCTGGACAACGTTGATCTGTGGATTGGTGGACTGGCCGAACAGACGAACGTTTTTGGTGGACTGCTGGGCAGCACGTTCAATTACGTGTTCGAAAGCCAATTGACCGATCTGCAGAACGGGGACCGGCTGTACTACCTCGCTCGGACACCCGGCATGAACCTGCGGACGCAGCTGGAAGGCAATTCCTTCTCGGAGATGGTCATGCGCAACACGAACGCGAAGAGCCTCAAGGCTGATCCGTTTGCCACGTCTGACTGCAAGTTTGAACTGAAAAATCTCGCTGGAACCCCGGCCGGATTCACCACCTTCGGCAATACCGTTGCCGATGATCCGAACAGCGAATGCGACGAGGCTGCACTGCTGATCCGCATGCCGGACGGGACCATCAAGTACCGTTCACGCAACACTGTTGATCCAGCCGGGATCAACGGCCAGAGCGTTTACAACGGCACGTCGGGAACCGATCGGATGTTCGGCGGCAATGACAGCGACACCTTCTGGGGCAACGCCTCGAGGGACATCATCGAGGGCGGCGACGGAGCCGATGTGGCCCTGGGTGGGGCCGGCAACGACTCCATCACCGACCTCGCTGGCGACGACGTCCTCAAGGGCGGTCCGGGCAACGACGCCATCGACGCCGGTCCAGGTCTTGACCTGATCATGGGCGGCGACGGCAAGGACTTCACCAACGGCGGCGGCAACGCCAACACCACCTTCGCCGGTGAGGGAGACGACTTCCTGATCCTCGGCGAAGGCATCGATGGCGGCATTGGCGACGGCGGCGACGACTGGCTGGAGGGCGGTGACCAGCCTGACGGGCTGATCGGCGACAGCTCGAACCTCTTCTTCACCGACGACAACAAGCCGGGGCACGACGTCGCCATCGGCCAAGGCGGTGACGATGACTATGACATGGAAGGCGGAGACGACATCGGCGTCGCCGGTCCCGGAATCGAGAAGAACGTTGGCGCGGCCGGCTACGACTGGTCCATCAGCCAGGGTGATCCACAGCCCATGGACGGGGACCTTGACCTTCCTGTTCCAGCGCTGGATGTCTTGACGGTCGGTGTGAGGGACAAACACAACGAGATGGAGGCCTTGTCGGGATGGAAATTCAACGACAAGATCCGTGGCGACGATATTGTCCCCAGTGATGTGGGCGGCGGCGGCTTCATCGGCTGCGACGTCCTCGACCAGGCGGGCGTTGATCGGATCAATGGACTCAGTAGCCTGCTCCCCGCGTCGGCACTGACCACCCCGCTGGCTGATGTAGCTGCCAACTCGGTGATCGGCCCGGGTGAATGTCCGGGGCTGGAAGGGCCAGTCTGGGGTGCCGGCAACATTCTGCTCGGCGGCGCCGGAAGTGACCTGTTGGAGGGTCGTGGAGCTGACGATCTCCTGGACGGCGACGCGTTCCTCAGTGTGCGGCTCAGCGTCCGCACCGCAGCGGGAGAGGAAATCGGCAGCGCCGGTGTGGAGGGAGCGGGCCAAAGCGCCATGGCTTCCCAGTACCTGCGCGATGTCAACGGTAACCTCACCGGGCCCACCCTGCAGCAGGATGTCTTCGCTGGAGTGGTTGATCCGGGGAACATCTTCGCTGTACGGGAGATCCTCACCCCAGCCAACGGAACCTCGGTGGACATTGCACAGTTCTCCGACCTTGAGGCGAACTACGATGTGACCACCTCCCCGGCGGGAGCCGCGGTAGGTTCACCGGGTTCGACCACCACAGTGGTTCACGCCCGTGGCACCCAGGCGGACGGCACGGATACCGTCAGGAATGTCGAAGAGCTGCGGTTCTCCGACTCCGGACGGCCAGCCGCACCGGTGATCGGAACAGCCACAGCCGGCGACGCATCTGCGACCGTCAACTGGACGGCGCCGGCAGGTACCGTGACCAGCTTCAATGTACGGGTAGTTGACGCAGCCGGAACACAGGTCGGCGCTTTGCGGCCAGCTGACGGCGCTGCGACGAGCCTGGTCGTCACCGGGCTGACTAACGGCGAGGCGTATCGGTTCCAGGTCGAAGCAATCAACGCGGTGGGAACAGGTCCGCTCTCGGCCCTTTCCACAGCGGTGACACCGAATGTGGTTCCTGCAGCTCCCACGAATGTGGTGGGAGTCAGCGGAAACACCTCGGCTACCCTGTCCTGGACTGCCCCACCGGCAAACGGTGGAACGCCGATCACCGAATACCAGGTGCAGGTGCTGACCGGCACCACCGTCCTCCGGACGGTGACCTTTGCCGGCACCGCAACGACGGGCCGGGTTGTGACCGGCCTGACCAACGGCACCGCCTACACCTTCAGGGTCCAGGCGGTCAACGCGTTGGGCGCAGGAGCGCTGTCTACGGCGTCGGCACCGGTGGTTCCGGGAGTTGCCCTCCCGGCGGCTCCGGTCATCGGGACTGCCACGGCAGGGAATGCGTCTGCAACAGTCAGGTGGAGTGCAGTCGCAGGAGCCACGAGCTACAACGTGCGGGTAGTCAATGCCGCCGGGACACAGGTGGGCGCTTTGCGGCCAGCTGCCGGTACAGCGACCAGTGTTGTGGTGACCGGGCTGACCAACGGTCAGGCGTACCGGTTCCAGGTGCAGGCGGTCAACGCCTCGGGGGCAGGAGCCTACTCGGCCCTGTCAGCAGCGGTGACACCGAATGTGGTCCCGGCAGCCCCCACGAATGTGGTGGGCGTCCGCGGCAACGCGTCGGTCACCCTGTCCTGGACCGCTCCGCCGGCCAACGGCGGAACGGCCATCACCGGGTACCGGGTCGAGGTGCGGACCGGCACCACGGTGATTCGCACAGTGACCTTCACCGGAACTGCAACAACGGGTCGCGTAGTGACAGGGCTGTCCAACGGGGTGGGCTACAACTTCCGGGTCCAGGCGGTCAATCTCCTGGGCGCGGGAGCCTTCTCAGCGGCTTCGGCAACTGTGACACCTGTCGGGCCTCCGGGGACACCGGCCATCCTGGCTCCCACCCAGGGTGCTGCGGGCGGAACACTGACGGCCAATGCCAACTGGAACGCCCCAACAGCAACCGGGGGTTCACCCATCACGGGCTACCGGGTCAGGGCGTTGAGGATGTCCGCAGACGGCGTCACACCGACCGGCACGCCGGTCACAGCGACAGCCGGGTCAGCCGCTCGTACCTGGTCGTTCACGCTTCCGGCGGGGACGTACCGGTTTGAAGTTGCGGCGTTCAATGCGATCGGGACGGGTTCCTATTCGGCCCGGTCTGCGTCCATCCAACCCCGGTAACATCCGGGACTCACTGAAAGAGGGAGCGGACCAAAGGTCCGCTCCCTCTTTCAGTTAACACTTAGCCTCGGGCTTTCATGAAGGTGGTCTCAGAGCGGTGCGTTGAACGGCGAAAGGTGCTCCTGACGTGGGAAAATGGTGTTGTCTAGGCATCATTTGTACCGCGTCAAAAGGAGCACCTTTCTGGTGAGTAACTTTACCGGTTTCTACCCGTCCGTCCGTGTTGATTCGGTAGGGACCGGGGTGGTGTCCCAGGCCGGCGGGTTGATCCTGACGGATACGGTCCGGGTGTCCGGGATCGGGTCGGGCTTGTCGGAGGCCTTATCGCTGTGGCGTAAGCCTTTCGCGGTGCACGATCCGGGGAAGATCCTCACCGACCTGGGCTTGTCCCTGGCCACCGGCGGCGACTGCTTATCCGATGTGGACAGGCTCCGCGCCCAACCACAGGTTTACGGCCGCGTCGCCTCCGACCCGACGGTAAGCCGGCTGGTAACGGCCTTATCCACCACGGCCCCGAAGAAGGCGTTGGCGGCGATCAACACGACCCGTTCCGCAGCCAGGGCGCAGGTGTGGGGTTTAGCCGGTGACCAGTCACCGTTGCACGGGGTGAGCAGGGACGCGCCGTTGGTAGTGGATCTGGACGCGACGCTGCTGAGCTCGCATTCGGAGAAGGAGGACGCCCGCCCGACCTGGAAGAAAGGCTTCGGCTTCCACCCGCTGGCTGCGTTCGTGGATCACGGGGCCGAGGGCACCGGGGAACCGTTGGCGGTACTACTCCGCCCGGGGAACGCCGGATCCAACACCGCCTCCGATCACATCCAGGTCACCAGGGACGCCCTGAAGCAGTTGCCGGCAGGATTCCGGTCAGGCCGGAAGGTGATGATCCGCACCGATTCCGCCGGCGGCACCCACGAATACCTTGACTGGCTCACCCACCCACGCCGGAACCTCGCCTATTCGGTGGGGTTCCCGCTCCACGGGGCCGTCGAAGCGGTCCTGCCCCAGGTCCCGAAGACCGCGTGGACCCGCGCCTATAACAGTGACGGGATCGAACGCGACGGGGCATGGGTCGCCGATATTACCGGGATGCTGGATCTATCTTCCTGGCCGGCCGGGATGCGGGTCATCGTCCGCAAGGAAGTACCCCATGTCGGCGCGCAATTAAGGATCACTGATGTCGACGGGATGCGCTACACGGCCCTGGCCACGAACCAGGACCATGGCCAGCTCGCGGACCTCGAGGTCCGCCACCGGTTACGGGCCCGGTGCGAGGACAGGATCCGTAACGCCAAAGACACCGGCCTGGCGAACCTGCCCCTGCACTCCTTCGCGGGAAACACGCTCTGGTGTCATCTGGTCATGCTCGCCGCCGAAATCATGGCCTGGGCACAGATGCTCGGCCTCCACGGCACGAAAGCCAGACGCTGGGAGCCAAAAAGGCTCCGGGCGAGGATCTTCGAGATCGCCGGGACGACCAGCTGGCACGCCCGACGCCTGACCGTGCATCTCGCCGCCAGAGCCCCTGACACGCCGCTGCTCATCAAAGCCCTCACCCGCATCAGAGCCCTGGACCCGCCGTAAAAGCCACCATCGCCGACCGACCCCGAGCAGGAAAAGCAGTCTCGACGTGATGGACGTGGAACCATCACCGACCACCGCCACCGGTCAGCGGCAACAATGTCGTACCCACATGCCAGAATCAACACCATCAGGCAGCCAGTAAGCCCCGATCACACCGACGAGACCGCCTCATGAAAGATCGAGGTTAGTGTGCGGCGGAATCCTTCTCGCCGGACGAGTTGTCCTCGTCGTCGCGCTCGTCGAGTTCTTCGTCCAGCTCTTCCTTCCGGAATTCGGTCTCCGGGTCGGGCTGGCCTTCCTCGACGTACTCCTCGTCGATCTGGCGGTGAACCTTGCTGTTCAGCACTTCCACTTCGCCGTCGGCCAAGGAGTCGAGATCCTTGGGAAAGGGATCTTCGGGCGCTAGGCGCGTCTTATCTTTCATAGCCAATACCCTACTGCATCGGCCTTTTTCAGCCCCGCCCCTCAGCTACTCGGCGATGGGCCGGTTGAGCCGTTTCAGCACGCCCTTGGGAACAAAGGGAGAAATGTCGCCACCCAGGGCTGCGACCTCCTTGAGGAGGGTCGACGACAGGTGCGTGTAACTGTTCTCGGCGGGAATGAAAACGGTTTCGACGCCGGTGAGCTGACGGTTCATGGTGGCCATCGGCAGCTCGTAGTCGAAGTCCTGGCTGGAACGCAGGCCCTTGACGATGAGGTTGGCACCCTGGGAACGGCAAAAGTCAGCCAGCAGGCCTTCGCTCATCGGCAGCACCGACACACCCCGGAGATACCTGAGCGTTTCCCGGGCGCTGTCGAGGCGTTCGTCAAGGTCGAATCGGTACTTTTTCGCGGGGTTGGTCGACACCGCCACGATCACCTCGTCGAAGAGGCTTGCGGCGCGGGCAATGACCTCCACGTGACCGTTGTGAATGGGGTCAAAGGATCCGGGGCAGACAGCGCGACGCATGCTTCGAATCTACAGTGAACTACGGTTTGGCACACCCGGTCCCCACGACACGGCGCCACAACCGCAATACTGGAGTGCATGAGCTCACCTACTTCTTCACTGGCGACAGGCACGGCATCAACCCCCACGCCGTGGCAACGGACGGCGTCGGGTGCCAACCTGCTGGCATCCGACGGGCGGCTGGGCGTGACTATCTTCGAGGAAATCACCGTGTTGGCGACGCGGCATGGCGCGATCAACCTGGGGCAGGGTTTCCCCGACGAGGACGGCCCCGCAGAGATCCTTGACGCTGCCCGGGCAGCCATCGCGGCCGGCGCCAACCAGTATGCGCCCGGTCAGGGGCTGCCGGTGCTGAGGGAAGCGATCGCTGCCCACCAGGAACGGTTCTACGGGCTGACTCCCGATCCCGACACCGAGACGATCGTCAGCACCGGCGCCACCGAGGGCATCGCGTCGGCGGTGCTGGCGCTGGCGGGCCCGGGTGATGAGGTCCTCACCTTCGAGCCGTTCTATGACTCCTACGGTGCGGTGATCGGTCTGAGCGGTGCCACCCACACGACCGTGGGGTTGTCGGCTCCCGATTTCCAGCCCGACCTTGTTGCGCTGGAGCGGGCAGTCACTCCCAACACACGGATCATCCTGCTCAACAACCCGCACAACCCCACCGGGACGGTGTTTACGCGGGCGGTGTTGCAGAAGATCGTCGATCTGGCGGTCCAGCATGACGCGGTGATCGTCACCGACGAGGTGTACGAGCACCTGACGTTCGGCGTCGCGCACGTACCTATCGCGACACTGCCGGGCGCCGCGGAACGGACTCTCACCATCTCCTCCGCCGGCAAAACCTTTTCGGTCACCGGCTGGAAGATCGGGTGGATCACCGGCCCCAGGGAACTCATCTCGGCGGTCCGGACGGTCAAAACCTTCCTTACCTATAGCTCCGGCACTCCGTTTCAGAGCGCCGTTGCCCACGGGCTGGGTCTGGGTGATGACTTCTACGCATCGACCGCCGCCACGCTGCAGCGGAAACGGGACATCCTCAGTGCAGGCCTGAAGGCTGCGGGATTCGACGTCTTTTCGCCGCAGGGCACCTACTTTGTGAATGTCGATACGGCACCGCTGGGAATCTCCGATGCCACAGCGTTGGCCAGACGGCTGCCTGAGCTGCTGGGTGTCGCCGCCATCCCGGTGGCAGTGTTTTGCCATCCCGACGGCGCTGCCCGCACCAGCTCACTGCTGAGGTTTGCGTTCTGCAAGAAGTTCGAGGTGCTCGAAGAGGCGGCCGAGCGCCTGGCCACCCTGCGGTCCCGGCTGTGAGCGGCGAACGAGGCTCCGGACAGATGAAGGGCGTCGAGGTCGGCCCCGAGGAGGACGGGTCGGTCCCCACCCTCCGACTGGCGGGTATCGGCCAGCTCGCTGAAATCGACGAGGATGCATTCACCGACGGTGCTTTCATTCTCAGTATTGGCGGTGCCCAACAATCGCACGTGGATTTGGTAAACCCGGGCAACGTCTTTTATGAGTATCTGCGGCGTATTGCCAATGTGCTGGATATCTTCAAACCCGCCGGCAAGCCAATTCGGGTCCTTCATCTGGGTGCGGGGGCGTTGACCCTGGCCAGGTATGTGCAGGCGAAACGGCCGGGCTCGGATCAGGTAGCGGTGGAGCTGGAACGCGAGCTGCTGGACTTTGTGCTGGAGCATCTGCCGCTGCCGGCCGGCACCAGGTGTTCGTTGGTGATCGACGACGCCCGCGCCGCCCTCGACCGCTTCGAACCCGAATCCTTTGACGCCGTGGTGCTCGACGTCTTTGCCGGCGCCGACGCTCCGGCCCATCTCACCGAGGATGCGTTCTACCGCGCCCTGACAGCGCTTACGGCGCCGGGCGGCGTCGTGCTGGTCAATGTGGGCGACGATCCACCGTTGACCTTTGCCCGCGCCCAGGCTCGGCTGTTACGGGAAGCGGCCGACGACGTCGCGCTGCTGGCTGATGCGGGGATGGTCAGCGGTCGGATGGCAGGGAACGTGGTGCTGGTGGGGACTGATCGCCTGTGGCCAGCCGATTGGACCCCAAAGCTGGTGGCGGCCGGTCCACATCCGGGTGTGGTGGTCACCGGCCCTGAGCTGGCATCCTTCTGCACGGCTCAGCAATAGGCTGTCAATTCAATAGAGCACCAATAAATGCGCTAATTAATCATGCGCTATCAAAGGGCATTTACCTGATGTATTTTCTTCCCGCCAGCAGTACCGTTGATCTAAACCACAACGGCCCACTGGCTATCACTGGAGGAATCATGACCACCGAGGTTGCAACAGTTTCAGACTGCACGGTAAATTCCTGCTCTTTCAATCACGACGGTTGTACCGCCTATGCCATCACCGTCGGCGGTAGTCAGGACCATGCGTCATGCGCCACCTTCATTGACACGTCGGCCACCGGTGGCTTGCCGGTGGTATTGGCTCATGTGGGCGCCTGCCAGCGGATCGAGTGCGTTTTCAACGACCATCTCATGTGCGGCAAGGCCGATGTCAAGATCGGCTCCGGCGCTGACGCCGCCGACTGCCTGTCATACCAGCGCCAATAGAGCACCAATTCTTTTTCGCTGATCCTTCAGCGCCACGAGCCCGGCAGTCATAGTGACGGCCGGGTTTTTGCGCGCCAAAAGGCCGGGCCGAATCACCTTGGATGAGAACTCTCTCATGAGCGCCTCACGAACGTCTCATAGGTGACTGACTAGATAGGGAACCTGCAGCAGGTACATCACCGCAGGGAAAGATTGGTCACCGTCATGGAAATGCATTCGCCTCAGCACTCAGGCAGGAAACTGTCGTCGAACGAACAGCCGTCGACAGAACAGTCTTCGAAAGAGCTCCGGGTGGTGTTGTACTCCCATGACTCGCAGGGCCTGGGACATACCCGCAGGAACCTGGCGCTGGCGCACTCCCTGGCAGCGAATCTTCCGGGACTGACCGGCCGCACGGTGACCGGGCTCTTGGTGACCGGCGAATCCCAGGCTACCCGGTTTGATAGCCCCGACGACTGGGACTGGGTAGTGCTTCCCGGCATTTCCAAGGGCAGCGACGGCTATGCGCCACGCAACCTGGCAATTGACCAGTCCAAACTCATCCGCCTGCGAGCGCAGATCATGGATGCTGTGCTGTCGGAGTTCCGGCCGCATCTGGTGGTGGTGGACCGTCACGCGTTCGGCGTCGACCAGGAACTCATCGCCGCCCTCTCTGAGCTGAAGAAGGCACGCCCTGGTTGCAAGGTGGTGTTGGGGCTGCGGGAGATCCTCGATACTCCCAAGGTGGCACGGCGCGAATGGAAGGCTCTCGGCGACCTGGATCGCCTGCGCGAATACTTCGATGAGCTGTGGGTCTACGGGGATCCGACAATTCACGATCCGGTGAAGTCGGGCGAGATTCCCGGCAAGCTGGCCCCCATGGTCCGGTATACCGGGTATCTGGCTGCCGGCCGGCAGTCACGGCGTCGGACCGGATCGACCGGGAAACCCTACATCCTGACGATGGCCGGCGGCGGTTCCGATGGCAAGGCTGTTCTGCTGACCGCAGCCAAGGCAACAGTCCCCCACGGCTACGAACACCTGATTGTCACCGGACCCCAGATGCCCAAGGAGGATCGGGTACTGATCGAGCAATCGGCTGCGCCGGGGACCCGGGTGATCTCGATGGTGCGTGACGGTCTGGCGGAGATGAGGGAAGCCGCAGCGATTGTGTCGATGGGCGGTTACAACTCGGTGTGCGAGATCATGAGCACCAACACCCCGGCACTGGTGGTCCCCCGGGTCAGTCCGCGCCGCGAACAGCTGATTCGCGCCGAGTCGTTGGCCCGCCATGAACTGACCGATATGTGCCATCCCGATCAGCTCACTCCCCAGGTCCTGACCGACTGGTTCATTACCGTGGTGGGGACACCGTCGCAGCGCGTCAACGTGGACCTGAACGGCCTCCAGACGGTGGGCGGCTATGCGGCAGAGCTGCTCGGCTTCACTGTTCCCGCCCCCCACACCGACCACCTCAACGATTGGCAGACCCTTGCAGCCGTCTAGCCCCTCCCGCACCGGGTACATCCTGAAGATCTATCCCCGGTTTTCCGAGACCTTCATCGTCACCGAGATCCTGGCCCGCGAAGCAGCCGGTGACGACCTGGAGATCTTTTCGCTCAGGCCTCCCATCGACCCGCGGTTTCACCCTGAGCTGGCCCGGGTGCAGGCGCCGGTCACGTATGTCTCCAAGCCGACCAAAATCGCTGAAGGCTGGGCCATCATGGCTGCCGCCGACGGCGTGATTCCCCACTTCGGCGAACGGTTTGCCCAACTGCTCCCCGGCCTCGCCGGACTGGACCCGGTGGAGGTCCACCAGGGCGTTGAACTCGCAACCCTCCTTTCCCAGCGGGGCATCACCCACGTACACGCCCATTTTGGGTCCTTGGCTGCGCGCACCGCGAAGATTGCGTCAGACCTGACCGGGATTCCGTTCTCGTTCACCGCCCATGCCAAGGACATCTTCCATGAGGAGGTGGACCTGGAGGTGTTGCGGAACCTCATCGGGTCAGCGCATCATGTGGTGACGGTCAGCGATTTCAACCTGGCCTACCTTGAACGGCTTTTCCCGGATCAGCTGGGCCAGGTTCACCTCGTCTACAACGGCCTCGAACTGGACCGGTTTCCCTTCATTGCACCGGCAGCCCCCGGACCGGTGCTGCGGGTTGCAGCGGTCGGCCGGCTGGTCGAGAAGAAAGGCTTCAGCCTGTTAATCGACGCCGTGGCGGAGCTGGTGCGCCGCGGGGTGGCAGTTGAGGTCCGGATCGCCGGTGGCGGGGAACTTCAGGACGAGTTGGCCCAACAGATTGGCCGGCACCATCTGGGATCGACCATCACCCTGCTGGGTCCGCGGACCCAGGCCGAGGTGGTGGAGCTGTTGCGGTGGGCCGATGTCTTTACGGCGCCGTGTGTGGTGGGGCAGGACGGCAACGCCGACGGTCTGCCCACGGTGCTGTTGGAGGCGATGGCGATGGGGGTGCCGTGCATCGCCAGTGATGTGACGGGGATTCCCGAGGTGATCACCAATGCTGACAGCGGGTCTGCCCCGGACGCCGGACCGGGTGACGGGTCGCAGACGGGCATCCTGGTTCGCAGTGGCGAGGTCAGTGAACTGGTCGGCGCCCTGGTCACCGTTGCGTCGTCATCCTTCGATCGGCAGGCAGTTGCCCGTGCGGCGCGCCGCGTGATCGAACAGAACTTCGACTCGCACCGCCAGTCGGTCAGGCTGCAGGAACTCGACGCGAGCGTACCAACAGCCCGGGTTCTGGCGGACGCGGGGGCTCTCTCATGATGCGGGTTGCCTATCTTTGCCTCGACCCCGGGGTTCCGGTGTTCGGTTCCAAGGGTGCCTCGGTCCATGTGCAGGAGATCATTCGCAGTTGGCGTGCGCGTGGCGCCGAGGTGACCATTTACTGCACCCGACCGGGCACTGACATTCCTGCCGACCTCGCCGATGTTCCGGTGGTGGTACAGCACATCCCCCAGGGCAACGGTGTTGAGCGCGAACACGCCCAGGCTGCTGCCGCTGTGACGCTTGCCGAACGGGTCATCGCCGACGGTGCGACAGTGGTTTACGAACGCTATTCACTGTTCAGCGACGCTCTGGCGCGCGTCACGAAAGCCCTGGACATTCCCGGTTTCCTTGAGGTCAACGCGCCGCTGATTGATGAGCAGCGGATCCACCGTTCCCTGATCGGGGAGGACGCTGCACTGGACGCGCTGAAGCACCAGGTGGCCGCGGCCGCCCGGACAGTGTGCGTGTCCGAGCCGGTGGCCGCCTGGGTGAAGGAACGGGTAGCCGACGACCATCACTCAAAGGTCGCGGTGGTGCCCAACGGCGTCAACGTGAATCGGATTCAGCCGACTCCCGAATCGGCTGGCATCCCGGTGGTGGTGTTTGTCGGGACGCTGAAGCCGTGGCACGGCGTCGAGACCCTCATTGAGGCTAAAGCTGCCGCATCGACTGACTGGGCGTTGAGGATTGTCGGTGACGGGCCGGAGGGTCCACGGCTTCGCGAGCTAGCCGCAACCCGTGGGACCAGTGTCGAATTCACTGGCGCCATCACCCCTGAGCTCATCCCCGCGGCCCTGGCGGGCTGTGCCGTCGCTACGGCTCCGTACCCGGTGATGGACGACGCCAACGACCAGTATTTTTCGCCGCTGAAGATCTACGAATACTGTGCCGCAGGGTTGCCGGTGGTGGCGTCACGGGTGGGGCAGGTGCCGTCCATCATTGACGACGGCGTCACCGGGTTGCTGGTGGAGCCCTCAAGTCCCGCTGCTCTGGCGGCGGCGATCGACGATCTGGCCGGAGCCCCGCTCGCCAGGGCAGCGATGTCCGACGCAGCACGCACTATGGCCAACGATCATCACAGCTGGGACATCGTTCTGGATCGCATCACCGAAGGGATCCTGTCATGACCATCTCCAAGACTCCCCCAGCCCCGAAGCCGGTCGGCGTTCCACCCATCATCCATGCACCTGATGTTGTCAGTGCGCCGGAAATCGTCAGGACCCCCAAACCGTCCTCGCTGCCGACGATCGGGCCGAAGATGGCGCGCAGCCCGCTACGCCGGACCCTCAATATCGCCAAACCGCATCTGCGCAAGCATCGGATGCTGATGAGCGGCGGCGTGGTGGCGTTGCTGTTCGAGGTCATCTTCCGGGTACTCGAGCCGTGGCCGGTGAAGTTTGTGGTGGACGCTATCTCCCGCAGCCTGGGCGCCAACCTGGCCGGCACGGGTCCGCTAGCCACCGAAGGGTTGCTGCTGGCGTGCGGGGTAGGCCTGATGGTGATCATCGGGATGCGGGCGCTGTGTAACTATCTGGCGACCGTGGCTTTCGCCCTCGCCGGGTCGCGGGTGGCCACCGAGTTACGGGGTCGCGTCTTTGAACATGTTCAGTCGTTGTCCACCCGGTATCACTCGTCGTCGCGGACCGGTGACACCATTCAACGGCTGGTGGGCGACGTCGGCCGGCTTCAGGAAGTAGCGGTGAGTGCCGGACTGCCGTTAATTGCCAACTGCATCACGCTGGTGGTCATGGGCGGGGTGATGTTCTGGCTGGATCCGCTGCTGGCCCTGGTGGTGGTGATCGCGTGTGCCAGCTTTCTGCTGTTGTCGCGGCTCAGCACCGGGAAGATCACTGTTGCCGCGCGCAAAACCCGTAAGGGTGAGGGATCGCTGGCCAACACCGCCCAGGAGAGCCTCGGCGCCATTCGGGTGGTGCAGACCTACGGACTGGAGAAGACCCTGTCGGACCGGTTTGGCAGCAGCAACCAGAAGACGCTGAGGGACGGTGTGCAGTCCCGTCGGCTGGCTGCTGCCCTGGAGCGTCGGACCGACGTCATTGTCGGCGTCGCTACCGCCGTCGTGCTGGCGGGCGGCGGATGGCGGGTGGTGCAGGGTGCGATGACCCCGGGCGACCTGGTGTTGTTCCTGATGTACCTGAAGACCTCGATGAAGCCGTTGCGCGATCTGGCCAAGTACACCGGGCGGATTGCCCGGGCGACGGCGTCGGGCGAGCGCGTGGCTGACCTGCTCGACGAGCGGGTGGATATTGTCGATGCACCGGGTGCCGTGTCGTTGGGGAAGGCCTGGGGCGACGTCGAATTCCGCAACATGACGGCAGCGTACGGTGATGGTCAGCCGGTGCTGAAGAACCTGAATCTGGCGTTGGTGGGAGGACGGAAGACGGCGATTGTGGGGCCGTCGGGCTCCGGGAAGTCGACGCTGGTGTCGTTGATGGTGAGGATGATGGATCCGGTGTCCGGGTCGGCGCACGTTGATGGCCATGATCTGCGCAATGTCACCCTTGAATCGTTGAGGTCGAATATCAGCCTGGTCCTCCAGGATGCTGTGCTGTTTACCGGCACCATCCGCGAGAACATTCGCTACGGCAGGGCTGACGCGTCTGACGATGAGGTGGAGCGCGCTGCCCAGTTGGCTAATGCTCACACCTTCATCTCGGGGTTCCCTGAGGGCTACGACACGCTGGTCGGCGAGCGCGGTGGCACGTTGTCCGGTGGGCAGCGCCAGCGCATCACCATCGCCAGGGCGTTGCTGCGGGATTCGCCGGTGGTGATCCTTGATGAGGTGACCACGGGGCTGGACCAGGAGTCGCGGTCCGAGGTGCTGGCGGGTCTTGCCACCCTGACCGAAGGACGCACCACCATCACCATCACCCATGAGGCGTCGGTGGCGTTGACCCATGATCGGGTGGTCTGGTTGCAGGACGGCAGGATCCTGTTGGATGGCTCCCCATCCGACCTGATGGAGCATCAGATGTTTGCCACCTGGGTGCGTCAGCAGCAGGCGGCCGATGAGGCGCACCTGGCGGAGAAGGCTGCCGGAGGTGCCGCGTGAGGGCGGCAACGGTTGATCCGGTGACTGCCGTGGATCCCACGCTTCCGGGTCTGGTCGAGTTTTTCGACAGGGAGCGGTTGAGCGGCCTGCTGGGTCGTCCTGTGCACGTCGACCGGCTGCGGCATAAGCCGGGCACGTCGGCGATCGCGCGGCTGCGGGAGGACGACGGCGGTATCAGCTGGCTGGCGACGTACAGTCCAGCGGCAGCGGTGAAGCTCGAGAAGGCGGACAGCCGGGCGGCTGCCAGCGGCCTGGAGATTGAACGCGTCGCTGTGCCGGACCACCCGGACCATCACCTGGTGGCCGGACCTATTGAACTGGACCATCGTCTGTATAAACCGCTCAAACCTTTTCGCGAGGCGGGGTTGGGACAGATCTTTGCTGACCGTACGGTGACGGTGCTCAACTACAACCCGCAGCGCAGGGTGGTGTTCGAGCTGCGCCACGACGGTGACCGGTTGGTGTGCAAGGTGGGGACTGGCAAGCCGCACGCTGATGGGCACCTGTTGGCGGCGCTGACCAGTAGTGGGGTGCCCGTCCTGGAAGCCGTTGAGCCGTCGGGGCTCCCCCGCTCCCGCCATGCCCAGTACTTCGGCTGGTTCGGTTCGGGTGATCTCAGCACCGTGGAGCCGTGGTCCGCAGGGGCAGCCTCGTATGCCGCTGGGGTGGCGTTGGCGCTCCTCCATGCGCAGCCTCCCGCCTTTGGTACTCATCGGTGGAGGGCGCCGGCAGGTTCGCTGCTGGACCTGGTCGAGGAGAATTCGTTGCTGTGTCCGGAGCTTGCGCGTCGGCTGGAGCGTTTGCGTGCCGGGTTGGAACCGCTGTTGCGTCGTCCGGGACGGGCAGCGCTCATGCATGGCGATTTCTCAGCGGATCAGGTGCTGGTCGACGGCAGCGATATACGGCTGACCGACCTTGAACGCTGCACCTACGGAGCTGGAGCGTCCGATTTGGGCAGTTTCGCTGCGGTGGAAGTCCTACACAGTCTCCCCCTGTCGACCGGTACCGATGTCCTGTCGCTTCCCCGCACAGCGGCGATGCTCGATGGGTACAGTGCCGGACCGTCTGGTGCGACAGATTCCGAAGTGTTGGCGTGGACCATTTTTCACCTACTCAGTCGTCTGAGTGACCCGTTCCGGTCCTGTTCCCCTACCTGGCGGCAGGACATGGCGGACCGGCTTGATCTGATGGAGGACATCCTGTGGTGACAACAATTCCTGAGACGGTGACTGACCGTGCCGGTCGGCAGTTGACCATTCACCGGGCGTGGCCGCGACAAGGTGGCCGGCTCATCTTTGAGGCGTCCGACAGCGATGGCGGACAGATTCGTGCCGGGTCGGTGGGGGCCGACGGCAGGGTGCGGCTGTCTCCCTTTGCTGAGGATCCGGTGCTGTCGGGCCTCCCCGGTGCTGCTGCCCAGGGGGAGTTGCTGGTTCACCGGTACAAGCGGCGAGCCGTGGTCCGCGATGCGGTGGGATTCACCAAGCTTCTGGCGCCGGGCAAGGCGGACGAAGTTGCTGCATCTCATCGCTTTATGCGGTCGTTGGCGCAGCCGTCGGGCATCGTGGTTCCCGATGTGGTGGTTCATCATCCCGAAAGTGTCACCCTGACCGCCGTGCACGGTGCCAGTTTTCATGAGCTGGGGCAAGCCAGTCCCCCAGCCAACCACCCAGCCGCTCCTCCGACGCACAGGGTGGCGGAAGAGACCTGGGCCGCGGCCTGGCAGGAGTGGTCGAAGCGGTGGCCGTTGTTGGCTGTGTCACAGCATTCAGCGGCAGCTGGAGCGGCTGAGCTGCCAACCCATGGGACTCGGGATGAGTGTCGCACTGTGTCGCGGTGGGTGAACTACGCACAGGAGTTTGGTGTGTTGCCGGTGGCCGCCGATCGGTTGCAGCGGGCGTCGGCTCACGTGTCTCGACTCCTGATTTCCGGAGCACCACAAACGGCTGTGCTGTCCCATCGGGATCTCCACGACAAGCAACTGCTGTTCAATCCTGAATCGGGGTCCGTTGGGTTGATCGACTGCGACACAGTGACTGTTGCTGAGCCTGCGTTGGATCTGGCGAATTTGTTAGTCCACATCGATCTTCGGAGAGCGCAGGGCGTCTACTCAGCGGCTGCGGCACGCACAGCCAAGAAGGCGATCCTTGGGACTGCGTCAGTCATGGACGTGTCCGAGGTGCGTCTCAACGCCTATGCGGCGTCGACCAAGCTGCGCCTGGCATGTCTGTATGCGTTCCGGCCGGCCTATCGGTCAGTTGCCCACCAGTGGTTTGAGCGTCTTGAGCACGAGCTTACTGAGTCAGCAGTGGCCTAGGTGGTGCGCATCTACAGTGCTGCGGCAATGGTGCCGCACCTAAAGTGCTGCGGCCGAGGGCTCAGCGAACCACAGTTTGGTCTCGCCGTACTTTTTTTCGGCAAACCGTTCCAACCCGCTTGGCCATTCGGGTTCCTGTGAGCGGGATGACCGTTCGAGGACGATCACTGCGCCCTCGGCAAGGTGAGGAACCAGTGTTTCGAGCAGACCGGTCAGAGTGTCATTTTCCACCGAGTAGGGAGGGTCCATCAGGACCAGGTCCCATTGATCCTCGGGGACAGCGCGATCCAAATAGGTCTCGACCTTGAGGTGATGCACTCGAACGGTCTGCGTCTTGAGCGTCTTGTTCACCAGGTCGGCGTTGGTGCGGCTGACGGCTGCAGCTTTATCGCCTGATTCCACCAGATCGACAATCTTTGCCCCTCGGCTGGCGCTTTCCACACCGAGTGATCCGGACCCGGCATAGAGGTCAAGTACTTTGGCGTCGGTAATGACCTCGTAGGCGTCCAACCGTGAGAAGAGTGCCTCTTTCACTCGGTCGGTGGTAGGTCGTGTTGCCGTTCCCGGGACACTGAATAACGGTATGCCTCCAGCGGCTCCGGCAATGATTCGACTCATGCTTCAACTGTATCGACTCTCGACGGATGAGATGTGCTTGAAGCGGGGCTAGGATCTGGGACAGTCGTCGACCCAATAGCGGGCGTGTATTCTCTGCTTCGGATGGTTACGTCCCGTGGGGTGGTGTAGTTTCCCGCGGTGAGCGCGTTGCTCCGGCGACGTGGTGAGCCATCGTGCGATGGTCAGTGAGTACCGATCAAAGTCACTCACAGAAAGACACAACACACGATGGCTCTAGACCAGTCTGCCCTGCTTGACCTTCTTGGACAATTGAAACTCACCGACGTGCCCGATCGGATTCGGACCGCTACCGAAACCCTGTATCAGCAGCTGATCGAGGCGGAGGCGACAGCGTTCATCGGTGCTGCCCCGTTCGAACGCTCCGAGGCGCGCACGACCCAGCGCAACGGGTCCCGGGCACGGACATTGACGACCACCGCGGGGGATCTGAATTTGAAGATTCCCAAGCTGCGTGCCGGGTCATTCTTCCCGGCCTTGCTGGAGCGCCGCCGCCG